>JBFEXW010000138.1:0-6077 GCA_041562495.1 Marinobacterium sp.
CTGCAATCCGTATTATGCACCTGCCAACCGGTGTAGTGGTTGAGTGTCAGGAGGAGCGTTCGCAGCATAAGAACCGTGCGAAAGCGATGGGTCTGCTGGCGTCGCGTCTGCAACAGGCCGAAATCGAGAAGCAGCAGGCTCAGCAGGCGAGTACCCGTAAGAGTCTGGTCGGTAGTGGTGATCGTTCTGAGCGTATCCGTACCTATAACTATCCGCAGGGTCGTATCACCGATCATCGTATCAATCTGACGCTCTACAAGCTGAATGAGGTGATGCAGGGTGATCTTGATGAGGTGCTCAACGCATTGCTGCAGGAGTATCAAACCGAGCAGCTTAGTGCTCTGTCAGATAACAACTGATCGTTTGTCCGAGAGTCTGGTCTGATGCTGATCTCTGAAGCACTGTCCCTGACTGAGGGCGTTTCCTCTGATACGCCCAAACTGGATGTGGAACTGCTGCTGTCAGAGGTTCTGCAGGTTAATCGCACCTATCTGTATACCTGGCCCGACAAGTCACTGACGGATGCTCAGGAAACGCAGTTTAAGGCGCTTCTGGCTCAGCGGGTCTCAGGTAAGCCTATCGCACATTTGCTGGGATACCGTGCCTTCTGGAGTTTCGATCTCGAAGTGAACGACAAAACGCTGATCCCGCGTCCCGATACCGAGCTATTGGTCGAGACGGCTTTGACTCTGTTTGATGATCAGCCGATAGATGCTCTGGATCTGGGGAGCGGTACCGGTGCTATTGCTCTTGCGCTCGCTTCTGAGCGTCCCGCCTGGAAACTGCTGGGTGTGGATCGTATCGATGATGCCGTTGCTCTGGCGCAGCGTAATGCATCAAAACTTGGTATTACTAATATCCGCTTTGCTGAAGGTAGCTGGTTTGAACCTGTTACACACGCATTCGATCTGATCGTTTCAAATCCTCCCTATATTGACCCTCAGGATCAACACCTCAGTCAGGGCGATGTGCGTTTCGAGCCGTTATCTGCTTTAGTGGCCGCAGATTCAGGCCGTGCTGATCTCGCGTTGATTATCGAGCAGGCCCCCGGCTATCTGAATCCGGGTGGCTGGCTGGTGCTTGAGCACGGTTATGATCAGGCGGAGTGGGTTGCTGAAAAGCTCAGTGAACAGGGGTTTTCTAACTTGAAGCAGTTAAAAGATCTGGGTGGTAATATGCGAGTCAGCGCCGGGCAATGGCTAGGAAACTAGAGAGGATTTATGCTTACCGATCAACAGTTAATGCAATACAGCCGTCATCTGATGCTGCCTGAAGTCGATGTTGCTGCGCAGGAGATCTGGCTGAACTCCAAAGTGCTGATAGTTGGTCTCGGTGGTCTGGGCAGTCCTGTGGCGCTTTATCTGGCTGCGGCTGGTATCCAGACACTGGTGCTGGTTGATGATGATCAGGTTGAATTGAGTAATCTGCAGCGCCAGATTATCCATCAGCAGTCAGAGGTCGGTGCTTATAAAGCTGAGTCGGCCGGGCGTCAGGTTGAGCGAATCAATCCTGAAACGCAGGTAATCTGTATCGCTGAACGCCTTGCGGGTGAGTCGCTTCAGCAGTGTGTGTCAGAGGTTGATCTGGTCGTTGACTGTACCGATAACTTTGCGACGCGACACGCGCTCAATCGTGCCTGTGTCGCGCATCAGACACCTCTGGTATCAGGTGCTGCAATCCGCTTTGAAGGGCAGATCAGCGTTTATGATTCGCGCGATGCTGCAAGCCCTTGTTACCGTTGCCTCTATCCTGAAGACGCGCGCGTCGAACAGAACTGTTCCACCTCTGGCGTGTTTTCTCCGCTGGTTGGGATCGTAGGTACGATTCAGGCCGCCGAAGCGCTAAAGGTATTGGCAGGAATTGGTGAGAGCCTGACCGGGCGTCTGCTGCTGGTTGATGCGCTGCGCATGGACTGGCGTACTATGAAGCTGCAGAAAGACCCTCAGTGTCCGGTTTGTGGTTCTGAAAAAGGGTAACAGGCAGATGAACAGCCCTGAAACCATTAAAAGGTTGCTAGAAACGACAAAAACCATCGCGCTGGTTGGCGCCAGTATTAAGCCTCATCGTGATAGCTACCGTATTTTTGATTTTCTTCAGCAGCAGGGCTTCAGAGTGATTCCCGTTAATCCCCGGGTTGCAGGTCAGCAGCTATTAGGTGAGACAATCGTTGCTGATCTTGGGGATATTACGGAGAGTATAGACTGGGTCGATATTTTCCAGAATCCGGAGGCAGCCGGGGTGACTGTCGATCGAGCGATAGAACTTGGGATGCCAGCAGTCTGGATGCAACTGGGTGTAATTAATCCCGAAGCCGCGGATAGAGCGGAGCAGGCGGGTATGGATGTGGTGATGGATCGCTGCCCGTGGATCGAATTTCAGACGCACTCGATTTCGCGTTAAAACCAGAGATCTCGTAAGTTTTTGTCATCCCAGATCCGTTTTGCGAACTGGGCGGTTTCCTGATTAATGCAGTGCTGGCTCATCGAATCCTGCCACTCAATACCTGATTCAATCAGAAATTTAATACGCTGCCTCAGGTCTTTACGCAACGCTTCGATAAGCAGAGATTGGGATGCTTTAATCTCTGCGCCGTACTGCAGGAGGCGACTGGCGAGCGGTAACGCCTGCTGATCTTCATGGCTGAAGGCTCGCTCCAGTAGCGTCATTCCATCAAAATCCAGATTCGGACTGGCTCCGGCTTCGAGTAGTGCGCTGAGTGTGCTCAGTGGAGCGGGAGAGCTGATTAAGGCAAGGTGGGGTAGCGGAGTGCCGGTTGGATCAGTGCTTTCCGCCAGATCTGAGTCTTTTATTACCAGTGCTGATAGTGCTTTGGCTCTTCCCGAAAGCAGAGCGAACACCAGCGGGGGCTGGCCATTGCTCAGCTGCAGCCCGGGCAGGTTGGTTCTAGTTTCCGGGCTAAGCTCGTTCAGGAATTTTAGATCTTCCTGAACGATAGCTTCTTCCAGTTTGCGTAGCGCACGCTTAGCCAATAAGCCTTTGAACATTGCGATGTAAGTCTGCAGTTATCGCTGATGCTGCGGTTTGCTACTCTTCAGGCGAACTGCGTTTTTTCAGCGGCATGCTGCCATCACCAAGGTTGGCCTTTGCGGCTGACGGAGCACGACGTTTGCCGACCACCTGACGATCACGCAGGCGGTTTTTAGCCTTGGGCTTATCCTCTTTTTTCCGCTTAGTATCCTTTTTGGTACGGGTGCCGGTGGCCTTACCGTTTTTGCGCACCTTATCGGGACCTTTGTAATGACCTTTAAGACCCGGCAGAGAACGCTGCTCAAAAATGATCTTTAGGTAGCGCTGAATGCTGGCCATCAGATTCCATTCGTTCGCTGCGATCAGGTTAATAGCCAGTCCCTCACGTCCCTGACGACCGCAACGGCCAATACGGTGCACATGTTCGTCACCTTTGCGAGCCATGTCGAAGTTGACTACCAGGTCCACTCCTTCGATATCGAGGCCTCGTGCCGCTACATCGGTTGCAACCAGAATTTGAATGCGTCCTTCACGCATCAGACGGATAATTCGCTGGCGTTCAGGCTGTTCCAGTTCACCGTGGAGCAGTCCGACACGTAGTTCAGTCCGGCCCAAAGTAGCAGCAAGGCTCTCAGCTTTTGCCCGGGTATTACAGAATACGATCGCTTTGTCGTAGTTCTCGTTTTCCAATAGCCAGTTAAGCTGTTTCTCTTTATGGGAAGGGCTGTCAGACAGAATGATCTGCTGGGTGATCGTTTCAATCGCATCCTGAGCGGTGCTGAGTTCGACTCGAACTGGGTCGGTCAGCACAGATTTGATGAGCCCCGCCAGATTAGCCTGTCCCAGGGTGGCTGAAAGTAACAGTGTTTGACGCTCCCTTGGGCAGCGGTCGGTTATGAAGGTAACCTCGTCACGGAAACCCATATCCAACATTCGGTCTGCCTCATCGAGCACCAGATATTCAAGATCGTCGAAGTCCAAAGATCCGCGTTCAAGATGCTCTTTCAGGCGACCTGGGGTGCCAACCAGAATTTCGGGATTTTTTCTCAGTCGGGCTGTCTGGTTGGACCAGTTCTCACCACCGCAGACGGTCTGAACTTTTATCTGGGTAAAGGCGGCCAGTTGTTCACACATACTGGCGACCTGCTGTGCCAGTTCCCGGGTTGGGGTCAGTATCAGCCCGCGAGTGCCGGCCCGAGGACGGTGAACCTCAACGCAACGCTGTAGCAAAGGGATCAGAAATGCGAGTGTTTTCCCGCTACCCGTTTCTGCCGCAACCAGCAGGTCTTTCCCATCCAGCGCGGCTGGCAGTGTTTCAGACTGAACTTCTGAGGGTTCGGAAATACCAAGGTTGTCGAGTGCTTTGAGTATGCGGTCGCTGATAGAAAGGTCGCTAAACACGTTAAGGCCCCTGAATGCGAAAAAGAGGGCTAGAGTACCAGAATTCCTAAGCACCAGCCGCATTTTTGGTGACAGAGATCATCTGAATTAGAGTGTCCGGGCTGAAACCCAGCTCAGACTGTGCTAATAAGGTTAATTAAGAAGCCTGTTAAATCCGGAGTGGTATGCGCTTACCTCTGATTTTTACATTGTTGGTTAGTTTCTCGATGCTTCAGGGATGTAGTGTTCAGCCGCGCTTTTCAAATGCTGTTTGGGACGATTCCTCGGTAAGAATTGATCAGTTTTATCGAGGCTGGCAGGGAGCACCCTATCGACTGGGCGGAAGTTCAAAACGTGGCGTTGATTGCAGCGCGTTTGTGCAGCGACTCTATGGCGATGTTTATGGCCTGCCCCTGCCAAGAACCACAGTTGACCAGGCTGAAAGCGGCTATTCTGTGTTACCCGGTGAGCTGGAACCGGGCGATTTGGTGTTCTTTAAAACGGGGTGGAAAACGCGGCACGTGGGTGTGTATATCGGAAGCGGTGAATTTGTTCATGCATCAACCTCACAGGGTGTAACTCGATCCTCGTTACATAACCCTTACTGGACGGATAATTTCTGGAAGGCCAAAAGGGTTTTTTAGCATCTTCAGAATCCCTGTGCGCAGCCGGTTTAAACAAATCTGATCAGTTCCGTTTGACGTCTGATGTGGGATTTTTGAAAGGCGCGTTTTTTATAGGTTACGTCCGTCGATTCTCGCAAGTTCAATGCTAATCCAATCATTTTTGCGGTATGGCCCTTCATCATCAGGTCACAAATCTGAGCCTTCCGATCAGTGGAACTAGTGCCTGGGGCGCTTGCTGTGCGTTTGTATCAGGTATGTTGTTATCGCGACGGTAGAAGTTGATATAGAACATATGATGACTCTCGTGAACGACTACGACGAATGAGAATTTTGAATCAAAGGCCAGGGTGTTGAAAAACTACCCTAGGGTAGATGGAAGGATGCGATCGTTTCTCCAAAAAGGCGATTGATGCCCGGTTGGGTTATTCGATGATCTCCGGTTTCAGCGTTTGTCGCAGTCTGTCCTCCAGAAAGCTTCCGGAAATATATTTTCCGGCGAGTTTTAGTCTCAGGTCAGGATCTTCAGTGTTATGAGCCAGTCTACAGGTTACCTGCTCACCCGTAGGTGACAATTCGAACACCATGCATTGATCACAAGAAACGATCTTTCGCATCATATGGAAGAATCGTGGGAAAAACTCGGATGTTCCCAGACGATCAATGCAAAGCGGCACTGTTGATAAGGGTACTGAATGACGAAAAAAGGAGGCCTATCTTATTTTTATCCCTCTTTTATGATGACATGTGGAGGATGGATTCATCTGACACTGCTTTCAGATCCTCAACAAAAACGCACCTGCGAACCAGCGCGACAGGAGTTCGATATGCAATATCATCTCAATGGTTTTAAACCCGGCAACCTGCAGATTCCCGATGCTGCGCGAAAACCAACTGAGCCACCTCCACTTGTGGATCTGCCGACAGAGGTGGATGTGCTGATCGTCGGCTGCGGCCCTGCAGGGCTTGCGATGGCCCGACAACTGTCAGAGTTTGAGGATATTAAGACCTGTATCGTTGATCTCAAATCAGGGCCGATGTTGTTTGGTCAGGCGGATGGCATATCCTGTCGCACTATCGAGATAA
>JBFEXW010000139.1:0-6051 GCA_041562495.1 Marinobacterium sp.
ACGCGCGACATTTTATTCGAAATCCTTCGTCAAGTCATGGCCTCAGGAGAGCTGAATCTCTTAGACTTTGGCCTTGTTATATATCTTTCTTATTGTTTTATAAGAAAATAATTTATTGATGCGGTGCGGAATGTTCAGGATGGCACGGGGCAAATAGCGGTTGGGCTGAACTTGAGTGAGTAAATCTCTATAATTGCGCGTCAGTTTTTAATGTAAAGGGTAGTTGGGCGTGGAAGCACTGGATGAGATCAAACAATTTTTAGGCTGTGAAACACCTGAAAGCTGGCTTGAATATGCCCGGGACCCCAGGCATCTGGAGCTACTTCTGACTGATCATGCGCATTGTGAGAAAAAAGCAGCATCAACGGCGATGAACCTGATGTTTCGTTATGTCGATCGTCCGGAGCTACTGCATAAAATGTCTCGTCTCGCACGGGAAGAGCTGATCCATTTTGATCAGGTACTCAAACTGATGAATCAGCGGGGGCTTAAATTCTCACATCTGACTTCATCGGGTTATGCCAGCGGACTGCGGGATGAAGTGCGCAACAATGAGCCGGGCAGATTGATTGACGTACTGATTGTGGGAGCCTTTATCGAAGCGCGCTCATGCGAGCGTTTTGCGGCGCTCTCCCCCTTCCTTGATGAAGAGCTGGCAAGTTTTTATACCTCACTGCTGAAATCGGAAGGGCGTCACTATCAGGATTACCTGAAGTTGGCACGTGACTATTCACCGGAACCGGTTGACGCGCGTATCGAGCATTTCAGAGATGTTGAAGCGGCATTGATTCAGAGAGAGGATCAGGTGTTCCGTTTTCACAGCGGTGTGCCGGGTGCAGAGCTTAAAGCGGCAGTGGTTGCTTAGTATCCTGGATTGGTCTCGACCTGACATGTCGTTGAGTTCGGTTCCTACAATGCTTCCTTTGGGAACGATGGCAAAGCGGTCGTGACAGATCTGCTCCTGGCTTAAACCTCTCCCGTTTTGTTGCGCAGATTTCGTTTGTAACGTTCATGGTTAAGAAACAGCAGTAGTGGGAAGGGGATAAGCAACCCCAGATACTGAAAGGGTACAGTCGCCGTATTAAACACATGCTGTACCATTGGAACGTACAGAATCAACAGCACAAAGATCAGTTCGGTACCTACACCAAACCAGATCAGACGGTTAGATCCCTGAAGACTCCAGATCGGATTCTCCCAGGATCTCAGGGTAAAGACGTTAGTTATTTGACAACTGATCGCACCCAGAAGTGTCATGGTCATCGCCTGACGATGGTATTCGTCGGTGATGCTCAGATCGCCATAGTGCCATCCGGTAAAGAAAAGAAAGCCGAGAAAGGCAAACATAGCGGCACCACCCTCAAACATTCCATTTATAAAATAGCCGCGCTTAAACACCTCCCAGTCGAGAATCCGTTCATTCCGGCCTACCGGCGGGCGCTGCATGATCTGTTTCTCAGGGCGTTCGGAGCCGAGTCCGAGTCCTGGTATCTGGTCTGTACCCAGATCGATCAGCAAAATCTGAATAACTGACAGTGGTATAGGGATCTTCAGAAAGAATGAGAGGATATAGGGCACTATTTCCGGTATGTTGGAGCTGAGAATATAGGTGGTGATCTTTTTGATGTTGAAATAGACATTGCGCCCCTCTTCAACGGCTGCAACGATCGATTTGAAGTTGTCGTCCAGCAGGATCATATCACCTGCTTCCTTGGCAACATCAGTCCCTGAGCCCATGGCGATGCCGATATCAGCCTGTTTCAGTGCGGGTGAGTCATTCACGCCATCACCGGTCATTGCGACAATTTCGTTATTATCCTGAAGTAGTCGGGTAATGCGCAGCTTTTGTGCTGATGCCATGCGAGTAAACAGAATATGCTGATCCCTGAGCTTGTCTCTCAGCTTTTTATCGCTTAGTGCCTCTATCTCTGGTCCGGTATAGACCTGATCGACCCTGAGGCCAATTTTACTGGCGATCGCCTGTGCTGTAACGGGATTGTCGCCAGTGATCATCATCACTTTGATCTCTGCGGAGTGGCACTGAGCGATCGCTTCTTTGACCCCCTCGCGGGGAGGGTCGATTAGCGCGATCAGGCCAAGGAAGCAGAGGTTAGCTTCTGTTTCTTCCGATCCTTCTGCGATGGCAAGTACACGGTAGGCTTTTTCTGCAAAAGCCATATTCTGCTGTTCAATCTCACTGCGTTTTGCAGCGCTCATCTCAACGCTGCCTCCTGATGACCGCCAGTGAGTGCACAGCGGTAAAACCGCTTCCAGAGCGCCTTTCGTACAGAGGCGTGGAGCAGGGGAGCCGGTCATTTTCACCAGTGTCGACATCATTTTTCGATCTGAGGTGAAGGTGTATTCACGAACTTTTTCCCAGTCTGCTACGCTCGCATCAGTTTTCAGGAGCGCTGCGACCAGTGCAATCTCGGTTGGGTCCCCAAATGATGTGCGGGTCGTCGGATCTATCTCGGCGTGCGTATTGATCGCCGCAATCTGCAGCAGACGGTTTAGTTGCACAGTATTGGATACACCGGAGTCCTTATGCCAGCTTCCGACTGAGAAATAGCCTTTGCCGGTTGAGCTGAAGAGGCTGTTGCCAGCGAGCCAAAGTTTATCAACAGTCATCTCATTCTGGGTTAGTGTACCGGTTTTATCGGTGCATATAACCGTGGCCGACCCCAGGGTTTCCACTGAGTTAAGGTTTTTAATAAGCGCCTGACGTCGCGCCATTCGTTGAGAGGCCAGTGACAGAGAAAGTGTAATAGTGGGTAATAGGCCTTCTGGTACGTTGGCCACGATTAAGGACAGCGCGAAAATAGCTGAGATAAGCAACTCCCGGTCAGAAAACCACCCGAGAAAAAAGAACGCCAGACCAGTCGCGATCGCAAGAATCGTCAGTAGTTGGGTCATATGCCTGATCTCTTTCTCAATCGGGGTAAGGGTTTTTCCAACCTCAGCGGTGAGACGGGCAATCTTGCCGAATTCCGTCGCTTCCCCTGTTGCAAAGACCAGTGCGCTACCGTTTCCACTGGACACCGAAGACCCGGCGAACACTAGGTTTTTCGCTTCCAGTGCGCGTTTGGAATTGTCGGGATCAGTTGTTCTTTGCGAGGGTGTCGATTCGCCATTAAGTACCGAGAGGTTCAGATAAAGGTCGTTGCTGTTGTAGAGCACCGCGTCTGCTGTGACCTTGTCACCCGCGGTTAACAGCAGGATATCGCCGGGCACCACTTCCTGCGAATCGATACTGATTATCTTTCCACTACGAACGACCTGAGCCTCAGACCTGATCAGCTTCAGCAGGGCCTCCATCGCTTTATCTGCCTTGAACTTCTGCCAGAAACTAAAGCTTGCGTTGATGAAAACAGCGGTGAATATGGCGTATGCCAGTATGTCGTTACCTTTGCCCGGATCAAAATCGTCAGCAACAAGTGCCAGCAGAGCGGCAATCTCCAACAGAATAGGGAAAAAACTGATGTACTCTTTCAGGTATTCAATCCGATAGTTCTTGGTTTCATGTCGGGCTATCTGATTGGGGCCAAAGTCCTGGATTCGTTGCAGTGCCTCTTTGTCGCTAAGCCCTTCAGGCGAGCTTTTGAACTTTCTGAACAGACTTTCGATAGACTCGGTGTGTAACATCGACTAACTGATCCAGGGATAAAAGATGATCGAGTTGACGCCTGAGCTTTCACCGAGTTTACGAAGAGATTTTGCGGAATAGCTGCCTTCGGTGTAGATCGCAAGATTGACAGATTTCTCGATCTGATAGTGCAGCATCTGTTCTACACTCATCGGCTGCAGAGTGTTTACTGCCTCTATACGGTCGCTGTCACAGCCCGAAAGGGTAGCAATCTGCATAAAAGGAGCGGTCTGATACTTAATACCTGAATGAGTATGTGCATTGAGAAAGGTGCTCTGCTGTGACAGATATAACAGGCCCGAAGTTTGCCAATGTTTAATTAGGCCGAGCCAAAGCACATAGGCGTGAGCATTGATCTGTTCATTTGAAACCAGCATTACCTGCTGGCAGCTCTCTAACTGGCCGATACTCTTGATTTTAACTACTGCAACATCTGTTTCGATTTTCGCTTCGACGATCTGTTCACTGAAGAATCTCGCATCAGACTGGTGACGGGTGGCACAAAATAGCGTATCGATCGCATACAGCTGGCAATAGTGCTCCAGCTGTGTGATCACTTCGCCCTCAAGAGGCAGGTATTCAAACTGAACCTCATGTTGTTCGGCCAGTTTTTCAAGAGCCTTTGCTGAGGCGCTGGCGCGACTGACAGATTCTCGGCCATTGTCGACAAAGATAGCGGTTAGTGGCAGTTTGACCTGCGCAGCGTAAAATACAGCGAGTTTGCTTGCGGCCTCGGACAAAAGAGAACCGTTTATTAGAGTTAGTATGCGCATCAAGATCGATCCAGCAGAGAAAGCTGATATTAGCGTAGCAGCCCGGCATTGAGGTTGCCGACTACGGGGTGCTAAAAACGTTGGCCTCGATCAGGAGATGTTTCCTTAGCGCTTAGCCCTGGCGATCAGTCGATCGAGCTGATTCGCAAACGCCTGCTTATCAGACGAGGAGTAGGCACTTTGGCCCCCTGACTGGATGCCGGATGCGCGTAGTGTTTCCATAAAGTCGCGTATCCCCAGTCGGGCTTTAATATTTTCCGAAGTATAACGTTCGCCGCGGGGTGTTAATACCAGACCCTCTTTGTCCAGTACATCAGAAGCCAAAGGGATATCGGACGTGATCACTAAATCTCCCGGAAACACACGTTTAACGATCTCATTATCAGCTTTATCGAATCCCTGAGGAACGCGCAGACATTGGACGTTCTGTGATGCCGGCACGTTTATATGTTGATTGGCGACGAATATCACCTCTAGGCCGGTGCGTGTTGCGGCACGGAACAAAATTTCTCGCACCGCAGTGGGGCAGGCATCGGCGTCGACCCAGATCTTCATTGATGGAGGCACTCCAAGTCTTTCCAGCGACACATAGAGGTGAGCTGTGGTTTTGATTTCCTGAATAGATAGATAATCTTAACACTCATCGATAAACATCAGGACTCTTTTGGTTTATACTTTTCGGAGTAATCACATTAGTCTATATCTACATCGAATAAGCATACGCGTTCAGGGGAGCAGTAGTGGGAATTTTATTGGAGAAGCTTGAGCCATCTTTCGTTCATTCGGTATCGGATGCGGTCGATGTGAATGTGATCGATGCACTTATCGAAGATACCTCAATCGACTTTTTCCCGAGTCTTTTGGAAGTGTTTGAAACAGAATCTTATACGCGTGTAGAAAACATTAACAATGCTTTGATCGCTCAGGATGCGGCAGCTCTGGGAATTGAAGCACACTCTCTTAAAGGGACTTCAGCGACCTTTGGTGCAGAGCCGCTCAGATCCCTGGTATACGAAATTGAGCGTGCTGGTAAAGAGGGTGATTTGTCAAAAGCTGCTGAGCTGGTTCCTCAGGTAGCTCCCCTGCATGCACGCGTTGTTGAAGTGCTACAGGCGATCAACTCAAAACTCTAAATCTAGTCTCTACAGGAGCTGATCATTGGTCGGCTTCTGGCTGGCTACAGGGTATCAAATGCTTGAATCCTGTTTTGTTATTCGGCCTCTCTCGCTTCGTTCCAGTTGCTATCTGCGTCTGTCAGGATTACCAGTTTCGCTCTAATCTTCTGTTGAGCTTTCATCCGGCTTCTTAAACTGGCGGCGCCGTTTCAGAGAGATCACCGGAATCTTCTCTTTTTTATCGGTCTCATTCAGTTCGCTGGAGCGTGAATAGCTGGTGTTTGGTGTTAACTGACGAGGTTCTCTGTACCCCGGATAGCCTTTGGGCGACCGATTTTGTTTGGCAGATCTGTTTCCAGAACTCTTCTCTTGAGATCTCTTGCGCGCAGGCGGCTTGGGGGTGTTACCGGAGGCATTAACCTCTGGTAGATTACTTGGTTGCTGTTCAGGTGGAAGAAGTTCAGTTCGTACGATATTTACTTCATCAGGTGCATTGATCGCCAAACGCACCTGATTTCCC
>JBFEXW010000140.1:0-6000 GCA_041562495.1 Marinobacterium sp.
ATGGCCGCGCCGCAACACTCTGGGCATCGGTGTTAGCATTGCCACCCCTACTAATCGCTACAGGAATGACACTGATACCGGACTCTGGCACCACGCTTATCATAGGACTTTTGGTGTTCGGCGCGATATTTGCAATCAACTCATCACTACACAGCTATCTGATCGTTAGCTATGCCGGCAACGATGGTATCTCTCTTGATGTCGGATTTTATTATATGTCCAATGCACTGGGTCGGCTTATCGGAACACTGCTCTCTGGCTGGACATTCCAGGCCGCGGGATTGGGTATCACCGGCCTTCAGGCCTGTCTTGTCCTATCGAGCGTATTTCTGATTCTTACCGCTCTGATCTCGATAAAGCTTCCTCGCATTTTAGTTTAGCATTGGCTTTGCTCCCACTTCGATCTCACTTTACTCGACCTTTGTAGGTTTTGCGTAAACCCGCAAGCTCGAATAGAATACCGGGACGCCAAATATGTACTTAAATGTCACATATACACTAGAATAATGGATTGGATTTAGTTTCATTTCAGACTGGTTATAAAAAAGCCTGCAAAGCATTACAAAAGATATGAACTATACTGATCTTTAACCATGATATATATCAGCGTTGTATTAGAGTTTTTCCTATACAATAACCGTCGTTACTTTTAAATTTAGAGCGATATTTTTGTTAAACAGCGCACCATATCCAGTTAACCAATCTCGCCTGCTGAGCGCGCGCACCTTGTGACTTATGAGTTATTTTAAGTTCAGTGGTTTAGCCATCTGCCAAAACATGAACTCTATCGACAGGTTTGCCCGGGCGCTCTTGGGCGCTCTGCTTGTGCTGATCAGCCCTGCCGGTTTCGATCTGCTCGATGGTAGTGTTGTCAGTTGGTTTTGTTTGGTGTTTGGACTCACCAATCTCGTCTCAGCCGTTTTTGGCTGGTGCTTCATGTACTCCCTCGTCGGACTAAGCAGCATCCTTGATACATCCGAGACAACCGAGGATGATCTGATCCAGATCAACTATGAAAGCCTCAGACGCAAAGCGGTTATTGGCTTCGGCGCTGTGGCGCTGCTAATCAGCACCCTCTATATACTGGAGGGCTACGACTCGACCAAGAAAACCATCCATCGGATGGAGCTTGGTGAGCTTCATGATATCTCCAATCTCCTCTCTGAGGAGATTACCAGACACGTTGGTGATAAACTCGAGGGTACGGATTCGGTTTCCAGTATACTGACCACCGACCTGCTGAAAGCTTCACTTTATCATTTCGATTATCCGATGCTGGTCGCAATCTACGATGCCAAAGGCCTGGTAACGGCAAGCAAACATCTCAGCCCGACTTCTGAACGGGCACTTCAAACCTATCTCGAAACTCAGGCGATCCCTAAACTTAAGCAGATTGAAGTTGACGACCATCACACGGAGCTGACATCAAATGAGGTCGAAAACGCTTTTATTGATACCGGAGACGCTCTATTCGGCTGGAACTATCATGCCCCTGAAACACTGAAGGCACATCCTGCATGGGTGCTTGTGTTTCGTAAGAGCAATAGTCAGAACTTCGTATTTGACGAGATTATTGTACGCTTTGTCATCTCATCAGTTCTGGTGATCTGGCTTTCGATCTGGGGTGCCGTAGCGGTCGCATTCTTTATCTGGAAGCATGTTGAACTGTCCAACCGACGTGCATTAAAAGCCGCAAACACCGATCCCGAAACAGGTTTTCTTAACGAACGCGCGCTCAAAGAGCGGGTTTCACAGATTGATCCAAACAACCCAGATAGTAGCTACCGGGTTGTCGCGGTAAAGTTCAGAAACCTGCCTGACATAGTTTCCAACAACGGTTCTGCTATGGTCAGCCTGCTGCTGCATCAATTGGCCTCACAACTGTCCAGAAGTCTCAGCCCTAACTGTACCCTGGCACGCCTGAATAGTGGCAATCTACTGATGATCGCTCGCGAATCCGACAACATGTGCTTCGACAAATTTCGTGAGCTGATCAATGAAACACAACTGATCGACGAGTATCAGTTCTCACTTGAACCAACCGAGGTGGTAATAAACTATCCCGGTGATGTAAACAGCTTTGATAAGCTCACCTCAGCAATATCTATCCTGATATTTAATGCTACTCAGATGCGCACACCAATACTTCACTATAACGAATCGCTGATTCGCTCCAGTGATAAGGTATCGCAGTATGCCGCTGAAATCAGAACGGCTATTGAGAGTAAACAGTTTGAGCTGTTCCTGCAGCCCAAGGTTAACCCATTTACGCAGGAGGTTGCCGGAGCCGAAGCGCTGATTCGCTGGAACCACCCCGAGGACGGCCTTCTAACCCCCCATCACTTTCTGGACATCGTTAAGCGAAGCAATGTCCGCACCTGCTTTGCACGTTTTGTAATCACCGAGGCTGCACGCCTCTACGGCGATCTGAAGCATGCAGGATACAATATTCCGATCTCATTTAATCTGGATGGCTATGACGTACTGGAGCCGGAGATTCACTTGGAACTCACCAGTATTGCGCAACAGCTTGGTGATTCTATTTCTGGCCTTGAACTGGAGCTTACCGAGACCGAAACCAGTATTCATGTGGGCCAGATAAAAGCTAACTTACGTATTATCACTGACCTCGGCTATCGTATTGCGCTTGACGATTTCGGAACCGGAATGAGCTCACTTTCATATACCCATACACTCCCGATCGATACGATCAAGATCGATAAATCGTTCATTGATCAACTGACAGATGATCCTGAGTCGCGACTACCGATAAAATCGATCCTGTTTATTGCAGAGAGTTATGGTTATCAGGTTGTGGTTGAAGGCGTAGAAACAGAAGCTCAACTTGAGATTCTGAAACAGCTGGGCTGCCAACTTTGTCAGGGTTATCACTTCGCCAAGCCGATGCCGTACAACGCATTCCTGAGTTACATCCAATAAAGCTCGCCATGTAGGAATTATTTGCGCGCAGCGCAGGTGGTGACCTAAGATCACTTCCAGAAAACAACGAACTAAAACCTGAATTTTTTCAGCCTTCATCCAAATGTTATCTGCAAATTCTTTCAGCGACTGAGACTCGTTCCGTGAGTAAGATTTCCAACGTCAAACGCACGATCAGCCGAATTCTGAATCGATAATATCTTTGACGAAATCTCGTCAGCCACGCTCCTCTGTCCTTCAATAGCACTGGCGATCTGGAAATTAGCATCCGAGATCGTCCCAACCGAGCGTGTGATCTCATCCAGTGCGAGGCCCGCTTCGCCCGCCAGCACAACCGTATTTGATGTGGTTCACGCCCCCGCTTAATCGACGTAACCGCACCTTTGGCTTCTCGCTGGAGCAGCTCTATCATCTTCTGAATCTCATCGGTCGCCTGCTGCGGACGTGATTACAACGAACGAACTTCATCAACCACTACCGCAAAACCACGCCCCTACTCGCCGCCTCTGACTGCTTCAATAACAGCATTAAGCGCCAACAGCTTAGCCCGAGATCGTATTAGATAGACCATCACCAACACCGACTCTCCATCGCTCAGCACACTGTGACCCTAGGTGTAACGCTGCTCTTTACCCTGCTGATAGAGGGTATAAAAATTACACGATATCTGTTTACAAAGCCCACCTTGCGTACTAGCATACTAGTACATGAGCACGCCCTATTTAAAAGCACTCGTTAAACATCTCTACAACCAGCCAGATCAAAATGCGCTGGAACATTCGCTCGAATCGCTCTTAACGCCAAAAGAGCTGGTAGAGATCAGTAAACGTCTACAAATCTTCAACCTGCTTGAACAGGGTATTCCCCAACGCGATATTGCAGACCGACTGGGCGTGGGTATAGCGACGGTAACACGTGGATCGCGCGCGCTTCAGGAGAGAGAGAACAAGGAATGAACGCTGTAAAACCTCCCAAAATTGAGCTGCCCCGCAAGCCGCATTACGTCACACTGGCAGCAGATATAGACTTCTTTGAACTGTTTAAAAAGATCGAAAAGCGCTTCGATAACTGTTTCATGCTGGAATCACTGGGTGAGGAGAGCTATATCTCCCGTCACTCAATTATCGGTTTTGACCCGGAACTTCAACTCTATGCGAACGGCAACGAACTCTGTATAAAAGACCGAAACGGTAAGGTTGACCGCTATCCAAGCGACAACCCCTACTACCTGCTCAGAGAGATCGTTCCACAGAATATTATCTCCCGCAAATATGCTGGCGGTCTGACCGGATATATCGGCTATGACTGCATGAACTGTTTCGAGTCTACGCTGAATCTTCAGTCGAGCGAACTGTTCGATATGTTCCGCTTCGGCGTGTTCAAAGACGGTTTGATACTGGATAAAATGACCGGCGAGGTGTTCTATTTCTACTACACTGACAGCCGCATTGATCTGATCAACGCTGTTCTTAACAGCCCCTGCCCCGCTAACGGCGAACTGAAGATCACTAACCTTGGTGACACTATGACTCAGCAGCAACATGCTGATGCGGTCATGAAGGTTAAACAGGATATTATCAGTGGCAAGATCTTCCAGACAGAAGTCGGTTTTAAAAAGCGTTTCCGCCTCGAAGGCGATACGATCAATATTTACGAACAGCTACGTGAAGTAAACCCCTCGCCACAGATGTACTATGTAAAGTTTGGCGAGCAGAAACTGATCGGTGCCAGTCCGGAACTGTTATTCCGCCTGCGTCAGGGTGAGATGGAAACCTTCCCGCTGGCCGGTACCACCAAACGCGGTGGCGATGCCACTGAAGATCAGCAGCTTGCCCGTGCACTGCTGAACGATCCTAAGGAGATCGCTGAACACAATATGATCGTCGATCTGCATCGCAATGATATCGGTCGGGTTGCGCGTTTCGGTACGGTTAAAGTGCGCAGTCTGATGGATATCAAACGCTTCAGCCATGTTCAGCATATATCCAGCGAAATTGTCGGTATCATCGCCGATGAACACGATATGTTCTCAGCACTCGCTTCAAATTTTCCTGCCGGAACACTGACCGGCGCACCAAAGATCGAAGCGATGAAAATTATTGACGATCTTGAGGCAGACGGGCGTGGCCCCTACGGTGGAGCAGTCGGACACTTCTCATTCAACGGTGACTGCACCTTCGCGATCCCTATCCGCACTGTATTCGCCAAGGGTGATCAGGCCTACGTTCAGACCTGTGGTGGCAACGTTTATGATTCGAATCCGGAG
The DNA here is from genome assembly GCA_041562495.1 of Marinobacterium sp. Classification (GTDB taxonomy): domain Bacteria; phylum Pseudomonadota; class Gammaproteobacteria; order Pseudomonadales; family Balneatricaceae; genus Marinobacterium_E. The sequence continues at coordinate 5,207 of JBFEXW010000140.1, forward strand.
GATGAGTACGAAGAGATTCGGCGCAAATTTGCCGGGACCAAAAAAGTGCTCGACCAGTTTATTGTGGAGGTGCAGTCATGAAGGTTTATATCATCGACAACTACGACTCGTTCACCTACAACCTATACCAGTTTATCGGCGAAATTCTGGAAGCGGAGCAGCAACAGGGCACAATCGACAGCTTTGATATCCAAGTGAAGCGAAATGATGAAGTGGTAATTGAGCAGATCGAAGCTGCTCAACCCGACAGAATCATCATATCTCCAGGCCCAGGATCACCTGATGATCCTAAATACTTTGGCATCTGCGCTGAAGCCATTCGTCGGTTGGGTAAAAAGACACCTTTGCTGGGCGTGTGTCTGGGTATGCAGGGTATCGTACATATTTTTGGCGGCAAGGTGGTGAAGGCACCACTACCAATGCATGGAAAAATCAGCCCGATCACCCATAACGGCCAGGGAGTATTTACTGATATTCCAGATCAGTTGGAGGTGATGCGTTACCACTCGCTGATCGCTGAGAGTGAATCCATACCTGAGTGTCTGGAGGTAACCGCCGCCGTTGGTGAACTCGGAAACGATGATCTGGATAATCTTGAACGCATCCATCAGGGAGGCGATTTCGAGATCATGGGCGTGCGTCACCGTGAATATCCGATTCAGGGGATACAGTTCCACCCGGAGTCCTTCGCAACTGAGGGCGGCAAAGAACTGATTCGTAACTTCCTGTTCGGACGCTAACAATACCAGGAAGACTGCAGCGCAGTCTTCCTAACCCCCGGATACCGCCTATAC
>JBFEXW010000141.1:0-5993 GCA_041562495.1 Marinobacterium sp.
AGGAGACCAATTCCTGCAGGCAGTACTGGAAGATCAATCAACAGCGTAAATCCGTGAGACGCATCCGCCTGAGGCACGAAACGATTGACTGTCAGCGGTAAGGTTTCACCTGCATCAAGATAAAGCTCAGCTTTACCCTGCTGACGAATCACCGATGCAACACTCTGCGGTACCTTTAAGCGAAGACGCAACTGGTCAAGCGCTATACCTTCAAGCAACGGGGTACCCGGCATAACAGCCTCGCCTTCCGAAACCAAGCGTTTCACGACGATTCCTGTATAGGGTGCAACAATCTCGGTATAGTCCAGACGTGCGCGGGCGTCATCCAGCATCGCCTTGGCTGATTCGACGCGAGAAGCTGCAGCATCACGGGCCTGCTTACCCTCATCCAGCGGAGCTCTTGCGATCAGTTTACGCTCAAACAGAGACTGCAAACGGCGCCACTGACGATCCGCTTCCGCAAAAGCGGTACGCGCTTCTGTCAGTTGTGCCTGAGCCGCCTGTACGCTGGCCTGCTGTTCGTTTTGTGTGAACCGGGCTATAACCTGCCCCTGCTCTACCCGATCACCAACCTCAAACGGCAACTCCAGAATACGGCCTGATGTCTGTGCCGATACCTGAGCACTATTCACCGCTTCCACGACACCATCCAAAAAGAGTTGTTTGCCACTCTGAACCAGATCAGCAGTGCCCATCTGAAGTTTTACTACGCTCTGATCTCCACCGACCTTTACGGCTACCTCATCAGATTGTGACGGCAATGCAAGACAGGCCAACGATGTCGCCATCAACACGCTAACTGCGCCAGGTATACGCATCTCTTTCTCCCTAAAACGAGCATCAATAATTGGTATAAATATTAGACTATTCTAAATTAGAAACCAATTGATTTTGTTGAGCAGATACTGATGCATACTATTTTAGATTATGAAATTAGGTGTAGCGAGTAACGAATTACCCTGCCTACCATCGTCTATAGGTTGTAAAATAAGATCTGATCTTTTAACGTCCTTAAGTATCATATACGTGCTGACATTCCTGGGTTAGGGATCGCCGTTAGCACGAGCAGTTTAGGATTATTGATGAAGGCATTAATTGCTGACGATGATTTAGCCTTGCGCTTCGTTTTACAGAAACTACTTGAAGGCTGGGGTTTTGAGCCGCTTCTGGTTTCTGATGGCGAAGAGGCTTACAAATTAATGACCGAAACCAAGGATCCCCCGCAGATCCTACTGATCGACTGGGAGATGCCGAAACTCAATGGCATAGAGCTGTGCAAGAAACTGCGCAATATCGAAACCAGTGATCCACCCTATATTATTCTGGTCACCAGTCATGATAAGTCTGATGATATAGCAACAGCACTGCACGCCGGTGCTAACGATTTCATCAGCAAACCGACAAAGCCTGTAGAGCTACGCGCCCGTATTGGCGTGGGAATGCGTACACTTGAACTACAGCGCCGTCTGAATATTGCAAACCACATTCTGGCTTATCGTGCAGAACATGATGAACTGACGGGGCTTCGCAACCGTACAGCGGTTATTGAGCGGTTCAATAAAGAGATTATCCGTTCGCAACGGACCAACAACCCGCTCGCGATCGCCATCTGTGATATCGATTTCTTTAAAAAGGTTAATGATAACTATGGCCACCCTGTTGGTGACCGGGTACTGCGTGAGTTTGCTGAGCGACTGAAGGACTCCTTCCGCCCCTATGACCTGCTAGGACGCTACGGCGGCGAAGAGTTTATCATTGTTTGCAGCGCGTCTGAGATTCAGGCTGTTGATATCTTTGAACGCTTCCGTCGCTGCATAGCGGACACCCCCTTCCTTGAGGGTGAGCTGGGTCTGGACATCACTGTGAGTGTCGGTGTTCGAACTTATCAGGGCGAACCTCTGGAGACCGAACAGGTTTTGTTAAGCCTGGTTGCTGATGCTGATACTGCACTCTACAAAGCGAAGCACCGCGGAAAAGATCAGGTCTGTACGGTTGCAACCAGTGTGAGCCATTACGAAGACCTGGAAAAAATGGATCAGCAGATCCTGAGTGTTAAGAAGACGCTGTCTGGGGACAGCCCTGCAACGAGCGATTAGTGACTCTCTCTGAAAATTGAGTCACCCAGTTGATCGATTGCCGTTTTAGCTTTCATCAACGTAATCTCTTCACAGCTCTCCCGCGAAGGCAGCGTATCTGCGCGTAGAAAATGATGTACCTTCTGTTCATCCCCCTCACCTTTGGTGATGCGCGCTCCAACTCCAAATTGCCCATTCTGTACGCGGGGTTCCAGATAGATCTGATAGCCCTGGTATTCGATCGGCTGCAGAACCGGTTCCGTTGATTTACCGCCATTTAACAGGGATGCGAGCGCAGAAAAAAGCCCCATGAATATCACCTCTACAAGTTGTCGGGTTGTTTGATTTGCATTTCATAACCTAACAGACGCTGAAACTGTGCTGAACTATGCTTCTGATCTCTGGCGGTTGAGTAAAACTCGGTAACGAGTTCTGAATCACTGTCCCTTAACAGATGATCTATCGCCAGCCGTCGCCTGACCTCTCGTGCAACCGCAGCAGGTGTATCGATTACCTCTATCCCTTCAGGCAAAATCTGCAGAATCTCATCCATCAGGAAACTGTAGTGAGTACAACCAAGCACCAGACGATCCACTCCCTGTGCAACCATCGGGTCGAGATAGCACTTCAGTAACTCGTTTAACCGAATACGATGATCGCCCGGTGTCTCAAGGGTTTCCACAAGCCCCGGCGCAGCCTGAACATAGAGTTCCACTTCTTTTTTGAAAGGTTCTATCAGTCGCCTGAATTTTTCGCTTTCAACCGTATACTGTGTAGCCAGAATTCCAACGCGACCGGTCTGTGTGCTGAGCACTGCTGGTTTAACACCCGGCTCAATGCCGATTATCGGCAGCGTATAGGTAGCGCGTAACTCTTTTACAGCGGCTGCGGTCGCAGTGTTACAGGCGATCACAATCGCTTTGACGCCTTTATCTACCAGCCAACTGACCACTTTGAAGGTTCGTTCACTGATCTCATCAACACTACGATCACCATAGGGGGCAAAGCCGCTATCTGCGAGATAGATCAGGTTCTCATCGGGCAGCTCAGCCGCTATCCCCTTTAAGATACTCAAGCCCCCTATTCCCGAATCGAAAACACCTACTGGCAGATCGATCCGAGAATCAAAAGCGGAATTGGTCTTTGAAAACAATTGGCATCGCTCTTTTATGGATGAGTTAGGCATAATAGCGCCGATAAGAATACTCCATCTATTTTAAGCAGAACCCCGATTGAGTAACAGGACTGAATATGAAGCGACTAAAAATTGCGGTAATTCCCGGTGATGGAATTGGTAAAGAGGTAATACCCGTTGGCATTGAAGCGATCAATGCAGTTAGCAAAGGCGTTGTCGAGATTGAATGGACAGAGTTTGACTGGTCCTGTGAAACCTACCACAAAACCGGCCGAATGATGCCCGAAGATGGTCTCGATCAGTTGAAGGCCTTTGATGCGATCTATCTTGGCGCTGTAGGTTTCCCAGGTGTGCCTGACCATATCTCGCTCTGGGGACTGTTACTTCCGATACGCCGAGCCTTTGATCAATATGTAAATCTACGACCTGTCCGACTCTTCCCTGGGATGGCTTCTCCGTTATCCAGACCCAAGCCGGGTGATATCGACTTCTATGTCGTGCGTGAAAATGTAGAGGGTGAGTACTCGGCAATTGGCGGTATTCAGTATGAGGGAACTGACAGGGAGGTGGTAAGCCAGGAAAGCATCTTCACCCGCCAGGGAACCGACAGGATCCTCAAGTACGCATTTGAACTGGCATCAAAACGCGATGCTAAGCATCTTACCTCTGCAACTAAATCCAACGGTTTATTTCACTCTATGCCCTGGTGGGATAGCCGGGTACGCGAGATGCAGAAGCAATATCCCAATATTGATGTTGACAGCTTCCATATCGATATCCTCTGTGCTCACTTTGTGACACGTCCTGAGTATTTCGATGTTGTGGTCGGCAGTAATCTGTTTGGTGACATACTTTCTGACCTTGGTCCAGCATGTACCGGCACAATCGCTATCGCACCGTCAGCAAACATCAACCCGGAACGCACCTTCCCATCCATGTTCGAACCGGTTCATGGTTCAGCACCCGATATCTATGGCAAAGGGATCGCCAACCCGCTGGGAACGGTCTGGGCGGGTGCGATGATGCTTGATCATCTTGGCTACCCGGAGTTACACAATCAGTTACTTAAAGGGATGGAGCAGATCATTTCCCAACCGCAATACCTAACACCGGATATGGGTGGTAGCGCGACCACTCAGGAGATGGCTCGCGGGCTGGTTGAATGCCTGAGCTAAATTCTTTCGCAGCGCAGCAATATAAATTCTATTGCTGCGCAACTATCAATTAATACGCCTCAATCAGGATTGCTGCACCGCAATAAACTATATTTGACAAGCGGTAAGTCTTCGCCTAAATTGTGCACTGCACAAAAGGAAATTCAACCAAGCCTAGCCGGGGTAATCAGCATGTACAACGAAATGATGAAAACGTTTAAAGAGCAGATGGCTCCTTTTAACACCATCGCAGAGATCAACAAAAAGACAGCAGAGAAACTGATCGAGCTTCAGTCTGCATACGCTGCTGAACTTGTAAATGCAGGTCTGGCACAGTTCAAAGCACTGACTGAAACCAAAGAACCTAAAGCAGCTTTTGATCTGCAGATTAGCTTCTTCAAAGAGATGGAAAACAAACTGACTTCAGTTGCCGAAGAGGAACTGGCTGCAATCTCTACTGCACGCGAAGAGCTGACATCTGTATTCGAAGACAGCCTGAAAACTCTCGCTGAAACTGACTATGCAAAAGAGATGGCTGCTTTCGACATCAGCAAACTGGTACCTGCTACTGAAGCGGAGAAGCCTGCTGCGAAAACCACCACTCGTAAAGCACCCGCTCCAAAAGCTGCTGCAGCTGCCGAATAATCCGTCTTCAGCATTCAATAAAAAAGCCGCATCAGCGGCTTTTTTAGTTTTAGCACAATCAGAAATCAGAGCTGCGAGAGACACCAGTCGAATACCTGAGACTCACCCTCATCGACCAGTTTGCTAAGCTCATTGAGACTCTCTACCAGTCCCTCTTTGGAAGTGCGCACGATATTGACGTGTCCCACCTTCCGACCAGGGCGAATTTCCTTGCCATACCAGTGCACATGCACACCCTGAACGCCCAGCCACTCGGGTTTCCAGTCACGACCAAGCAGGTTATACATTACAGATGCGCCACGCACCTCAGGGGTTATCAGCGGCAAACCAGCCAGTGCGCGCAGATGAAGCTCAAACTGACTGACAGTAGCGCCCTCCTGAGTCCAGTGACCTGAGTTATGCACCCGGGGAGCCAGCTCATTCACCAGTAGTTGATCACCAACAACAAAACACTCCATCGCCATAACGCCAATGTAGTCCTGATCGTCCATTATGCGTCCGAGCCAGGATTCAGCATCCGCCTGCTGCGCAGGGCTGGTTTCGATGTTCGCGATACTTGCGCGCAGAATGCCATCCTGATGCCAGTTGCGGGTTAACGGGTAGAACACCTTTTCACCCTTGGCGTTACGCGCACCTACCAGCGAAACCTCATGGCTGAACGGAATCATCGCTTCCGCGATAGCAGTACCATCCCAGACGGATTCTGTGTCCTCACCCTGACGCCAGCGCCATTGGCCACGACCGTCATATCCGCCCATGCGGGCTTTAACAACCGCAGCATCTCCCAGCGAGTTGAGCGCATCGATCATTGAGCGTTCTGCAGAATCAAGCGATGTCCAGGGTGCAGTTGGCACCTCCAGACGATCAAGCAGAGACTTCTGACGCTGCCGATCGATCACAGCATAGAGTGCTGAAGCGTTACGGAAATTGGGGTGGGATTTAAGCTGATTCCCAACCGGGTTCTCCGGCCAGTGCTCTATCTCG
>JBFEXW010000142.1:0-5976 GCA_041562495.1 Marinobacterium sp.
ATATAGGTCGACCACCAGAGCGATTCGCTATATAGCAATCAGACGTGTGGAGGTTACACCATGTATATTGCACGCTGGCATTTTATCGCCAAATTCGGATACAAATCAGAAGCCCTAGAACTACTTAACCAGTGGGTCGAAGAAGTCGGTTCTCAAACTGGCATCGACTTTTCAACAGCTCACATTACTACAGGTTCTATTGGCGCTCCCGAAGGTTATATTGAGAACCAGATTCAATTAGCGAATCTAGAAGAGCTTGACCGCTTTTTCGAGAAGATAGCTACTGTCACATTGCATGCTGACTGGGGAAAGCGGATGTCAGCAGTTGTGGTGGATGGTACGAATAGCTGGGATATTTTGCGTGTAGTCAAATAAACATTCCCTGTACCCCAAAATGAATGGAGGTAAATGCCATGACTACTAATTCAGTTCATAAAGGCGCCTGCTTTTGCGGGAAGGTGCAGTTTGAGGTCACAGGTGAACCCGCACTTATGGCTTACTGCCACTGTGATTCATGCCGGCGCTGGAGTGCAAGCGCAATGACTGCATTTACACTCTGGTCACCTGAATCCTTTAAAATAACTGCTGGAGCTGACCAGATCACCGGCTTTAACAAAACACCGAACACTCGACGCTACAGCTGCGAGAAATGCGGAGGAGGGGTATACATCGACCATCCTGACATGGGCTTAGTTGATGTACCTTCTGTGCTGATTGCAGATTTCACGTTTCAGCCGAAGTTCCACGTCAACTACAAGGAACACGTGGTATCCGTAAAAGATGGACTGCCGAAGTTCAAAGATCTACCGGCTGAAGCAGGCGGTTCAGGAGACTTGTTACCCGAGTAGTAGATTAGTGACCGTCACCACCTTAAAAACAGTGTGACCACACTGTGCCGTCCTCCGGATACGGAATACATGTATCCCCCATCTGCGCTCGTAGCTCAGTTGGATGGAGTAGCAAACTCGATAGGAAACAAAAAGACAGGGTGGAAATAGAGTGGCGCGCCCGGAGGGATTCGAACCCCCGACCAACAGGATCGGAACCTGCTACTCTATCCAGCTGAGCTACGGGCGCGTGATGGGGGTGCAATATTACCCGTTCGTTGATTCAATGCAAGGTTTAGAGGGTTAATTCCTGATCTTCGCCTATTGGCTAACATATACGGGCATTTGGGATTTCGCTTACGATAGAATTCTCGGTATAATGCCGCACAGAATTTATGGCGTTCTGCTATTAAGCCGCACTGGATCGCGGCCTGATCGGAACCGAAAATAGCTTAAACACGAGGTCTCACCGGTGAAAACATTAGTTGCAAATGCCTCTGCTGCGCTATGCGCGATCGGACTTAGCCTGACTTTAGCTGCACCTGTACAGGCTGCGACCGCTGAAGATATTATCATCGAACGGATTCAGCCCATTGGTAAAGTCTGCCTACAGGGCGATGAAACCTGTGGTACAGCTACTGCGGCGGCAGCGGGCGGTGGTCGTTCTAGTGAAGATATTGTGAACACCAAATGTAACGCTTGCCATGGCTCCGGCGTACTGGGTGCTCCTAAGATTGGCACTGGTGACTGGGCAGCTCGTCTGGATGCGAAAGGTCTGGACACTCTTCTCGCAAATGCGATCAGCGGTATCAACTCAATGCCTCCAAAAGGTACTTGTGCAGACTGTACTGATGACGAGCTCAAAGGCGCTATCGAGCGCATGATTGAGCTGTCAAAATAAGCGCGCAACCCAACGCGCTTGAGCAAAAATCCCGGCATGTCCGGGATTTTTGCTATCTGAGGGATAAGCTATAGATCGTCTAGCAGGTCTCTTAATCCTGCCAGTGTCTGCTTCCCTCGCTGGCGGTTTCGATCAGGGTCAACTTCGCCCTGTCCCTCTATCTCAATATCTTCGGGTGGCAGCTCCGCCAGAAATCGGCTGGGTTCACAGTTTTGCCATTCGCCAAACTGTTTACGCTTCTTTGCCAACGTCAGTGCAAGTGTACGCTGGGCCCGCGTCACGCCAACGTAGGCCAGCCGCCGCTCCTCCTCAACCGTATCAGCTTCGATGCTGTTTCGATGAGGCAGCAGGTCCTCTTCGACACCCATCAGATATACGTGAGGAAACTCCAGCCCTTTAGATGCATGAAGGGTCATCAGTTGCACTCTGTCGGAGTCATCCTCCTCTTCCTGACGCTCCAGAAGATCCAGCAAGACCAAACGGGAGATTGCCGCATCAATACCTGAATCAGGCTCGTCTTCCTGTATTCGCTCTAACGTACTGCGTAGCGAATCAACCAGGAACCAGACGTTCTGAATCCGCTTATCGGCTACGCTGTCACTTGAGCTGTTGGCTCTGATCCAATCCTCATATCCTATCTCGGAGATCAGATCCTGTATCGCGGCGATTGGATCAGATGTCTGAGACTGCATATGAAGCCGTTCAATCATCTCGGTAAATCCTCGCAACCGAGCGATCGCCGTTGGCTTAAGTACCTGCTCCAACCCCATCTCATCAACCGCAGCATAGAGACTGATATGGCGCTCCGATGCATATTCACCAAGCGCCAGCAACGTAGCGGGCCCTATCTCACGACGCGGCAGGTTGATAATACGCAGAAAGGCGTTGTCATCATCACGATTGATCAGCACCTTGAAATAGCTCATCAGATCCTTGATCTCAACGCGTGAAAAGAAGGAGGTGCCACCACTCAGCTTATAGGGCACCTTGAAGTTCTGTAGTTTTATCTCTAGCAATCGCGCCTGGTGGTTACCGCGATAGAGAACTGCGAAATCCTTAAATGGCGCTCTTTCACGGATATGGCGCTCGAGTATCTCAGTAGCAATACGCTCACACTCCGCCTCTTCATTGGGAAGATGGATAACCCTGATGCTGTCGCCCATCCCCATCTCGCTCCAGAGCGTTTTTTCAAACGCATGTGGATTGTTTGCGATCAGCGTGTTCGCGGCTTTAAGTATGCGACTGGTTGAACGGTAGTTTTGCTCAAGCTTAACCAGCTTAAGACTGGGGAAATCACGCTGCAGCTGCTCCAGATTCTCGGGGCGAGCACCTCGCCAGGCATAAATTGACTGGTCATCATCACCAACCACTGTCAGCCCTTGCCGATGCCCAACCAACTGCCTTACCAAGCGATACTGCGACAAGTTAGTGTCCTGATACTCATCGACCAGCAGATAACGGATACGGTTCTGCCAGCGCTCCAGTACCTCGGGTTGCTGATCAAACAGACGCACTGGTACCAGTATCAGATCGTCAAAATCAACCGCATTATAGGCACGCAATGAACGCTCATAAGACTCGTAAGCGCGTGCGCAGAGGATATCCAGAGGACCTTCAACTGTTGCTAACGCCTGATGGGGCGTAACCATCTCGTTTTTCCAGGACGAGATCTGGTTCATCACCGTTTGTACCTTATCGGTATCCTCATCATGGTGCAGCAGGAGATCCCGAATCAGCACACGGGAGTCCTGATCATCAAACAGAGAGAATCCTGGCTTCATCCCCAGAGATTTATACTCCCGACGCAGGATAGTTAATCCAAGATTGTGAAAGGTTGATACCGTAAGACCACGTGATGCTTTACCCTGCACAAGAGTAAGCACTCGCTCTTTCATCTCTCGAGCGGCTTTATTGGTAAAGGTTACGGCCGCAATATGGCGGGCTTCGATACCACAGGTCTCAATCAGATAAGCTATTTTACGCGTGATTACGCTGGTTTTACCCGAGCCAGCACCGGCCAGTACCAACAGGGGGCCTCCGATATACTCTACAGCTTCTTTCTGACGTGGGTTTAGGCGTGACATCTCTATCTGACATGAATCGTTTGCGGGCGCTAAGTGTACACTTCACGTGCAAAGCGCCCAAGCGATTCCCTACTCGCGATAACTGATCGCCTCCAAAAGATGCTCCAGACCGATACTCTGCTCAGAAGCCATATCCGCTAGCGTTCTGGCCACTCTTAAAACTCTATGACAACTTCGGGCAGATAATCTGAGGCGCGTCGCAATTTGGGTAAAGCGCTCCTGAAGTTCCGGTTGATCTACCAGCATCTGCATCAGCTCACCGGGCTTCAGATCGGCATTTAACTTATGCTGACGCCGACACTGGCGTTCACGTGTTTGTGCAACTCGCCCGGCAACCACGGCGCTGGATTCACCCGCCTCTGATCTTTTCAGTAACGCTTCTGGCGGAAGCGCCTCGATATTCAGCAGCATATCGAATCGATCAAGGAGCGGTCCGGATACCCTAGCCTGATAACGATCAATCTGCGCCTGACTGCAGACACAGCGGTCAGTACCATCAGCATAGTAGCCACAAGGGCAGGGGTTCCGTGCAGCAATCAGTGAAAAGTTGGCTGGAAACCGCAGTGTGCCTGCCGCACGGGAGATGATGATTTCACCAGCCTCCATAGGTTCACGCAGTACCTCAAGCACTGATCTCGGAAACTCAGGCAGTTCATCAAGAAAGAGTACACCGCGGTGCGCCAGTGAAATCTCTCCGGGCTTGGGGACGCTTCCACCGCCGACCAGCGCTGGAGCCGAAGATGAGTGATGCGGCGTTCTATAGGGCCGACTGCCCGCGAACAGGGGCTCGACCGGCAGTCCGGCAACCGAATACACCGCCGCAACCTCGCGAAGTGCGCCAGCATCGAGCGCAGGCAGAATACCCGGCACACAACTGGCCAGCAGACTCTTACCACTGCCGGGGGGCCCGGTAAAAAGCAGATTATGCGCACCACTTGCGGCGATCTCGAGAGCACGACGCGCCTGCGGCTGACCACAGACCTCAGTCAGATCGGCGGTATATTCCAGTGCACGTTGAGGAATAAGTTCGGGTGGACTGCTATCCGGAAGCTGTTGCTTGGATAACGCTTCGACCACTGCAACCAGACTAGGTGCGCAGACCTGTTCTGTGGCGCCAGCGAGCCAGGCTTCTGCACTGTTTTCCGGCGGGACCACAACCCTATGCTGTGCTGTAGCGGCTGCAACAGCGGCCGGGAACAGTCCCCTAACCGCTTTAAGCATGCCATCCAGCCCCAGCTCCGCGTAGATCTCTATATCTCCGAGATGGGGGGAGCTGAACTGGTTAGAAGCGAGCAGGATGCCCAGTGCGATCGCCAGATCATAGCGTCCACCCTCTTTGGGCAGATCAGCGGGCGCCAGACTTACAGTGATTCTGCGTTGCGGATAGTCAAAGCCGGAGTTAATAAGTGCGCTTCGAACTCGCTCACGGCTTTCCCGTACAGCGGTCTCGGCCATCCCGACTATCGCGAATGAGGGTAATCCTCCAGATAGATGAACCTCAACTGAAACCTGAGGTGCATCAATGCCGATCTGAGCTCGGCACAACAGTTTTGCAAATGCCACGACACCATCCTTGTGTCCAGATTGATTTCCTAGTCTTTAGCGCCCAGTTGCACCTCTATTTGGGTCAGCTTCGCTTCCAGAGCTTCAACTTTCTCACGCGTACGTGCCAGAACGGCTGACTGAGCGTCAAACTCTTCACGCGTTACCAGATCCAGTTTAGCAAAGCTGGACTGCAACATCTGCTTAAGTTGGGTCTGCATCGCCTCCTGACCAGGTAACTCTTTTGCGCCCTGCATCAGTTGCGCAATATTTCCACTAATCATTTCAAAGACTTTAGGATCAATCATGTTCTACTCCCGGGATATTAAACGCAGTATATCAGTTGCAACAAAATCCCACAGAGCTAACGCCACTCAAAACAGCGCACCAGAATAATGCGCGCACCATATCGGTGCATTGATCAGCATGCTAAACGTGCGCACAAAAATATCGGACCAGACTAAACACCCCACAAAACACCTAATTATTTGTTTTATAAAAATATTGATGCTGTTTTTGTTCCAACAGAAAAGGTAAAAATAATTGTCTCAAGGTTAGGAATACCAAAGAGAAAAATATTAATTGCGCCAGTCTTTACGGATATAAAAGTAGTCGCCGAACC
>JBFEXW010000143.1:0-5938 GCA_041562495.1 Marinobacterium sp.
AAAAAACGCTTTGCCCGGACCTGACTGAAGAGAGCTGGAGTGCGTTCATGGAGTCATTACCTGAACGACCTAAAGCTGTAATCTCCAAAGCATGGAATAGTCTGGATGAAACCCTTGCTGAGGTTCAGCGTTTAAGTCAGATCAACCAGCAGGTGGTTCGACGGGGACAGCGACAGATTGATGATCTGGTCAGCATCCTGCAGGGTAAAGGCCGCACCAATAAGATTTACAATCAGCAGGGTGCCAGCGGCCACGTAAATCCGCAAAGCACGATCGGAAAAGCCTAAAGATTGAACAGATCGGGCAACGCATCCTCTTTCACCGCGGCGCCTGCATTAGATTCAAGATAGTTCTCAAAATCATCAGCCGGCATAGGCTTGCCGAAGTAGTAGCCCTGCAACTCCTTGCACCCCGCTTCCGCTAGAAAGTGCGCCTGCTCCAGCGTTTCTACGCCTTCCGCAATAACATCTTTACCAATCGTAGAGGCCAGACTCACAATCGCTTTTAACAACACTGCATCCTGAGAAGAATCGGTTACGCCCCTGATAAACTGTCTATCTATCTTGATCACATCCACTGGCAACTGCTGCAGATAGTTCAGAGTAGCGTTTCCGGTACCAAAGTCATCAACGGCAACCTGCATCCCCAACCCTCGCGCACGACGCAGGTTAGCTTTTACGATCTCGAAGTTGCTGACAGTTGCAGTTTCTGTGATCTCCAGTTCAAACCAGGGAGCTGCCACTTCACTGGCTTCCAGTAACGAGGCGAGCCACTCACCCAGATGAGGATCTGCCAGTTGCAGAATTGAGAAATTCACGCCGATGCGAATCGGGTTGAAGCCGTCAGCAATCCACTTCAGATGCTGATTGATACTCTGCTCGATCAACCAAGCGCCAACCTGATTGATCAATCCATTCTCTTCCAGTATCGGGATAAACTTATCAGGGCTGACGAAACCCAGTTCAGGGTGAATCCAGCGCATCAGCACTTCACAACCAATTACGCGATGTGAGATAGCGTCGACCTGTGGCTGAAAGTAGAGATGGAACTGATTACGATCTTTGGCTTTGAGAATATCAGCCTGGATTTGCGCATCATAATCGTCGGAATTCTCTATTATCTCAAGAGAATGCTCCTGTTCAGCACTGTTTCCGGTAATCCGCGCGATATCCAGACCATCTTCTGCATGGCGCAGCATCTGATCAGCTGTACGCGCTTCAGTCGGAAACTGAGCACCAGAAATCAAAACTGTGGCGGTGTGATATTCGCTGCTACTTGATTCCCCCTCCCGGATCCACTTACCAATTTCATCACGATAATATTGAGCCGCCTTATGACTGAAAGGGCCATCGAACACCACCAGAAGACGATTTCGGGATACGCGAGCAACCAAATCACACTTAACTAGGAGACAACTGAGGTCTGTCAGCATCCACTTGATGCACTGTTCCTCGGTAACGTTTCTCTCTGCAGCCAAATTCGTGAGCTCAACATCTACCTCTATCAGAAGGATATCCGCTGTGGCTTGAGCTCGCCTGGCCCCTAACAGCGCCTCTTCCAAATAGGCCAGCGCCAACTGATGGCCAACCAGACCCGTTTCCCTGTCATAGTTATTGGTGTGGCTGAGTTCGTATAGAGTGGATGATAAGCGGTCATAGTCCCGGCGCAGCTCCGTTACTCGCGCCAGTAACCCCTTCTGCAGAGCCAAGCGTCGTGATTGAACAGCGACCTTAGAAAGTAGCTCAGTTTCGTTTAACGGAAGACCGATATAGTCATTAGCAAAGGCAAGTGCCGCTTCTATTACATGCGAATCGGTATTGGGGATAATTGCAATGACTGATGAGCCTTCCGTCACTTCAAGACGACTCAGCAACTCATGCAGAGGCCCGATTTCATCCTTTATCTGATCAATATAAACAAACACCAGATCGGGCTTCTCATCAGCTTCAGTGACACATAGCAGACTATCAGGCTGAACGACGCTCACCCTATAACCATGGGTGTTCAGTATCTCTGCGATAGAGCTACTGACGCCCACCTGATCATCATCAATGACCGCTATTTCAAGAAAGTTTGATGCGTAAACCAAAGGACTATTTATAACCTATCATCAGCCATAACCTACACCCGTGTCTGGATAGTAACGCCTAACCTGAAGAGACGTATTCTGAGGCTCCAATCCAAGAGAATATCCTATCAATCAACTGATTGTTATAAGGAATGTGAAAAAACGACCTATTGTACTTAACAGCCAGACACAAAACCTACCTGCCGGTTCCTTCACTGGGTCAGCTTTGTTAAACTCTGCGCCGTGCCCCAGTAGCTCAGCTGGATAGAGCAGCCCCCTCCTAAGGGGCAGGTCGGACGTTCAAATCGTCTCTGGGGCGCCAGATTCTATTTTGCAGTCATAAAATCCAAGTCACGCCCCCTTCGGGATCGTTCCTACAACCGCATTTTAATTAAAATCATCTGTTAGCAGGTGGTCACCCATCAAGCATTTATTATTTGGTAAAGCGGACCACCAATTCATGCAGGGCTTCAGAGATATTCTGCAGCGAGCGTATACTTTCGGCGCTATCACCGGCTTTACTCAGGCTATTGTGTGCCAGATCTGAGATAGATCCTACCTGCCGGTTAATCTCGTCTGAGACCTGAGCCTGCTCTTCAACCGCTGCAGCCATCTGGATCGCCATATTGGCAATACTGGCCACAGATTCGGAGATACTATTGAGCCGGTCTTCGGTTTCTACAACACGCTTCAGACCGTTATCCGCATCCTCCTGTCCCTCATTTGCCACTTCCACTGAACGCGCCGCACGGTGTTTAAGCTCTGCTATGATCGTATGGATATCCTGGGTAGAGTCCTGAGTACGCTGTGCGAGCTGACGCACCTCATCAGCAACAACCGCAAAACCGCGACCATACTCACCGGCGCGAGCTGCCTCAATCGCGGCATTCAGCGCCAGAAGATTCGTCTGATCCGCAATCTGTTCAATAATCTCCGCTGCATCCGCAATACGGGATATCTCCGTTGCCAGCTCTTCAACCGAACCACTGATGTGTCCCACAGTGCCACTGAGTTTCTCGATTGACTGGCGAGTGACACCGGCAACTTCCCGGCTTTCCCTGACCATTAGACTGGCATGCTCGGAACGTTCTGCCGTCTCCTGGACATTTTTTGAAACCTCATTGATAGCCGAACTCATCTGATTCATCGCTGCAGCAACCTGCTCGGTCTCAATCTGCTGGCGATAGATCTCGTTGGTTGCTTCAGTCGTTGCAGACAGACCAATATCAGACTGACGGGAAACCAGCGCCGCCTGATCCTCGATACGCGTTAATACGGTATCCAGATGACGTTTCATCGATAGGATACCTACTTTGATGCGTCCCAGCGCCATATCATCATCGGTGTAGGAGATCGCCGCCAGCGGGTGAGTGTATGTATCTGATAACAGAGCTAAGATGTCGCTGACCATTTTGCGCTGTTTCATTGATGCGAGAGCTACACCGGCAACCCCACCAACCAACAAAGACGCTAAAGAAAACGCCGAATAACCACCCAGATAAGCTCCAACGGCCAATACGACAAACAGCCCAAGTAGCGTCCACTCATTAACCAGAGAAACGCCCGGAAGCTTAACGCCCTTCTCCCGGATCTGCTTATAAAGCTTCTCAGCACGCTCAACATCCTTACGCTCGGGACACACTCGAACCGACTCATAGCCGATAATCTGTCCGTTATCCGTAATCGGCATCACATAGGCGTTAACCCAGTAGTAGTCACCATTTTTAGTACGGTTTTTAACCAGCCCCATCCAGGGTTGACCAACTTTTATCGTATCCCAGAGCAGCGCAAAAGCCTCGGGCGGCATATCAGGGTGACGGATCAGGTTATGCGGTTTGCCAATGAGCTCCTCACGGCTGTAACCACTGACACGTTCAAATACATCGTTACAATGCAGGATTCTGCCTTTGAGGTCCGTTGATGAGATCAGTTTCTCATTTTCGGGAACCAGAACCTCACGGTCATTAACTGGGAGATTTTTACGCATTGGCATTCATTCCTGTATTAAATATACGTGCCAGACCCAGAGAATCCTCAGACTTCTGGGTTCATTGATATTCCATATCTAAACGCTCTATATAAGAGATTGTCTTATAATTAGAGCTACGGTTGTAAATATACCATTCGACTACTCGGCAACCACGCTTTTTCTCTTACGATAACTAAGGTTTTATCGGCAACCTGAGGGTGAACTTGGTTCCCTTACCCTGCTCACTCTCAACGCTAATCTGCCCCTTATGAGCCTGAATAATCCCATAGGAAATCGAGAGCCCCAACCCCGTGCCGTCACCAATATCTTTGGTCGTAAAGAAAGGGTCGAACACCTTGGGTAACACCTCTTTCGGAATACCTACGCCGTTGTCTTCAATCTCGATCATCACGTCGCCTTTATCCAGATAGGACCGAATATGGATGACGCCCTTCTCTTCGATAGCTTGGGACGCATTGACCAGAAGATTCAGTAAGACCTGATTAATTTGAGAGGGTATACAGTAGATCTTCGGAAGATCAGCCAGCGATTTATCAACCTCAGCTTTATACTTGATCTCGTTAGTCGCAATACTCAACGTCGATTCAATGCACTCATTCACGTTGACCTCCTGCCACTCAGTATTACCCGCATGCGAGAACTCCCGGAGGTTTTCGACAATGATTTTTACGCGGCGTACGCCCTCAATCGAATCGTTGATCAGATCTGGCAGCTCCTCGTTGATATAGTCATATTGGTATGACTCTTTCAGTGCTTCCAGCTCCTCTTTGATCTCCGGGGAGCTGGCAAATTTTTCAAACTCGTTAATCAGAGAGATCAGCGAATCAGTATAGCTTCTCAGGAAGGTAACGTTAGAACTGATAAATGACAGAGGATTATTGATCTCATGTGCCACACCTGCAGCCAGTTGCCCCAGCGAAGCCAGCTTTTCAGATTGCACTAACTGTGCCTGAGTCTCATGCAGTTCATCAATAAGACGTGCCTGTTCACTCTTCTCTTTCTCAAGACTGGTATTAGCTACCAGGAGTTCAGATGTGCGTTTTTCAACTCTTCGCTCCAGATCCTGATTCAATTTTTCCAGGGATTCACGCGCTTCATGCAGAGCCCGATTACTGTCATCGAGCCGCTCCCCCATCAACACCAGACCATCCGAGGTTTGCTGAATTTCGATCACATCAAAACTTCGGTGTTCCTGACGATATTGACCTTTGCCGATCGCTTCAATCGTGTGCGCCAGCGTTTGCAGTGGCTCTGCCACACGCGAGCTAAGGCGTACCGATTTACGATAGAGGTACAAGAAGAAGAAAAGATAGAAGACCACCAGACCAGATAGCATCAACCAACCCACGTTTTCAAAGCGCGCCTGAAGCAGGTTGGCTTCACGGAAGATCTCAGCCTCATCCACCAGCACCATAAAGGTCCAGCCGGTCTCTTCGACCTGACTATAGGCCACCAGTTTCCGACTGGCCGCGAAGTTCAGCGCCTGGAGTCCGTTAGCCTGGCTTTTTATATCCTCAGCCAGAGCCTGAGTATCCGGACGCTTGTAGATATTAAACTGATCCGGCTTGAAGGTGTCCTGCATGATCGCTTCTTTGTAACTATGATCAGTCAGCTCTCTTAAGCCCCAGTCAGATTCACCGCTCGGCGGAAGCGCCAACAGCGTTCCCTGACGATCCACCAGTACTGCATAGGCCTTCCAGGACAACTGCAGATTCAGTACCTGATCGATAATGTTCTGCACCGTAATATCCAGACCTACGACCCCTTCAAGGAAATCATTTCGGTAGACGGGGGCGATACAGGAGGCCATCCACCCTTGCCCGGCCGGATCAACATAAACGTCGGTCCACACCGGTTCACGCTTCGGGTTATGCGCCAGA
>JBFEXW010000144.1:0-5867 GCA_041562495.1 Marinobacterium sp.
CAGCACTGTTCCTGCTGGCAGTGGCGGCAGACTCAAGGTACAAAGCGCAGTATTGCCAAACTCAGAACTGGACACCCACTCCATCAACTCAACCATAAGCGGGTGTTCCCAGCTCAGATAGGCGATATCCTCCCGCTGCAGCGCTTCGTTTCGGTCAAAGGTTAGTGTCATCCCCTCATCATTGAGCGTGGTAAGCGGAGCCAGCATCTCCTCACCGGGGCGTACGACCCAGCCGCTGCTTCCGTGCGGCTGCATCTCCAGCCCAAAGCGATCGAACAATAGTTCCGCATAGGCTTTCAGTTCATCAACGGCTTCTGCCTCAAGCATCAGATCAACCAGTTCAGCGTCGCTTTCTGTTGGCTGACTGTTTAACTCCAGCAGGCGATCACGACCCTGCTGAAGCGCAGCTTCGAGTTCAATACAACGCTGCAAGGTGCTATCGATAAGATCGCTGAGAGACTCTTTATCCAGTGTGGACATCACTTCAGTTAGATCCGCTGCATATTCACGAAACAGCGCGTCACCTACCTTGGATACCGACTCAAACGCGTTAAGCCCCTGGTGCAGCCACTCAAACAGCATCGCACTGGCACTATCGCGATAGAGAGGAACATGAATCTGTACATCGGAATGCTGTCCGATACGATCCAGACGTCCGATACGCTGCTCCAAAAGATCAGGATTAGCCGGAAGATCAAACAGAACAAGATCACTGGCAAACTGGAAGTTACGCCCTTCGCTACCAATCTCAGAGCAGACCAGCACCTGCGCTCCCATCTCAGTATCAGCAAAATAGGCGGCGGCACGATCGCGATTGATCAGGCTCAATCCCTGATGGAACGCCGCTGAGCGAACACCCAGTTGCAGGTTGAGATAGCTCTCCAGCTCAACGGCGGTTTCCGCCTCAGCACAGATCACCAGAACCTTGCGTTTTTTGTTTTCGCTCAGCCAGTTACGTAGCCAGACGACGCGGGGATCTTCAGAGATCCAGCTGTCGCCCAGCAGTTTTTCCGGCGTCAGTTGGTCAGACAAAGTACTCAGGCTGAGCGCAGCTTTATAACGCTCAGGCACCTCTAGCCAGTAGGGATGGACGATACGCTCAGGAAACCCGCTGACACTGTCACGGGTGTTGCGGTACATCATTCGACCGGGGCCGCGTGTCGCAACCAGCGTCTCTACCAGTTTCGTATAGGCAGACTGTTGCTCTTCGTCTCCAGCCTCCAAATACTGACCAACCAGTTCGTCACCCAGTTTGTCCCGCAGAAACGCCAGTAGATCGACCTGATCAGAAAGTTCCGACCGACCGGCCTGTTCAATCGCAACAAGCTGGGCACTCAGTTGGCGATAGCTCTGACGCTCTTCGAGATATGCAGCCAGATCACTAAAACGCTGCGGATCAAGCAGACGTAAACGTGCGAAATGCCCTTCAGGCCCCAGATGTTCCGGGGTTGCGGTCAACAGCAATACACTGGAGATCCGCTTACAAAGCTGTTCGACACAGAGATAGGCGTGACTAGGCTGCTCCTCACTCCAGCCAATATGGTGCGCTTCATCGACAACCAGAAGATCCCAACCAGCCTCTACGGCCATCTGCAGATAGGCTTCATTCTGACTTAACAGTGACAAGTTGGTAATCACCCGCTGGGCTGATTCAAACGGGTTCCCCTCGCCAGCCTCTATCAGAGACTCTATGCGCTCTTGGTCGAACAGACTGAAACTGAGGTTAAATCGCCTCAGCATCTCAACCAACCATTGATGCTGCAGGTTTTCGGGCAGACAGATCAACACTCTTGAGGAACGACCATTGATGATCCGCTGATGGATAATCAGACCCGCTTCAATGGTTTTACCCAGCCCCACTTCATCGGCAAGCAGAGCGCGCGGAAACTCACTGCGGCCCAGACGATGAGCGATATGCAACTGGTGCGGCAACAGATCGATACGCGCACCTAACAGCCCTCTCACCTCAGAACGATTCAGTCGGTTAAGGTGTCCCTGTGTTTTAACCCTGAGTTTATAGAAGCTCTGACGATCAAGCTGTCCGGCAAAAAGGCGTTGCTGAGGTTTAATAAAGTGAACCGCACTACCCAGATGCTGTTCTGGCAACACAACGGGTTCACCAGACTCATCTACGCACTCATAAATCAGGCAGTTCTGGTGTTCAACGACAGATCGTACGGCAAAAAGATCACCCAGCTCGTCCTCAACGACTTCACCCTCGGCAAAACGTATTCGGCTCAGCGGCGCATTATCAACCGCATAGGTACGAACCTCTTCAACCGCTGGAAACTCTACTTCAACACGGCGGTTTGAGAAACTGACAACTCTTCCCAACCCCAGTTCTGCTTCTGTATTACTCACCCAACGCTGTCCGGGATAAAACGCTAATCCTGCCAAGGCATCTTCCTCTTGCGAGCACGGCGGCTCAACTGTTTCTCTTTCCGCTCCGCTTCCATTTCCATAGCAACCAGAGGGTGAATCGACTCAGGATCGATAAGCTCTCCTGAATCATTATAGTCGGGGTAGGACTGATCGCAGAGACGGCAAAAATTTACGATGCGTGCGTATCCCGCTTCAAACATCGGGATCTGGCTCAGTCTCCTGCTCGGGTATCACCGACTCTCGCGGTGCGAACCATACCAAAGAAGGATCTGTTAAGCACCCTCTTCCGAGCAGCCTTAATGCTATGCGATACTGGTCGCCTGGACTGGAGATCCGATCACGACTCAGCCTTCAGCTTTCTTCAATAAGATTCAACTTTGGAAACCATCTGAGATGTCAGACAATCACGAGATCATCGCTTACCAGGGCGTTCCCGGCGCTTATTCACATCTTTCATGCAGTCGCGTACATCCGGAGATGCAGGCTCACGCCTGTACAAGTTTTACCGAAGCGATGTTTATGGTCGAGCGTGGCGATGCGAAACTGGCCATGATCCCTCTGGAAAACAGTACAGCCGGTCGTGTTGAAGAGATCTATCGTCTGATGCCAAAGACTCAGTTACACATTATTTCTGAGCACTTTGAGCCGGTGAACCACTGTTTACTCGGCATCCCTGGTGTCAATCTCACTGAGATCAGGCGAGTAACTTCGCACCCACAGGCGCTGGCCCAATGCGATCAGAATATTCGTGCACTGGGCCTGGAACCTGTTGCAGCACTTGATACAGCAGGCTCGGCAGCCGATCTTGCTGCAAACCCCGACTCCAGAACAGCTGCAATTGCAAGCTCTCTGGCCGCCGAGCTCTATGGCCTGGATATTCTGAAAGAGAACTTTCGTGATAAAGAGGGCAACACTACTCGCTTTCTGATTCTTGCTCGTGAAAGCCGCATGCCCGAGCTGGAACCAGATCTTACCTACATGACCTCTGTAATGTTCACGGTACGCAATATCCCTGCGGCCCTGTATAAGGCACTGGGCGGTTTCGCCACAAATAACGTCAATATGGTTAAGCTGGAGAGTTACATGGCATCAGATACCATGCAGGTCTCCAGCTTCCACCTGGATGTTGAAGCCCATCCTTATGAGCCAGGGATGCAACTGGCACTGCAGGAGCTGCACTTCTTCGCCAAGGAGGTTCGCATCATGGGAACCTATCCGGCCCACCCTTTCAGATACGGCCAGTTTGAGATCGAGTAACAGAATACTTACAAATTGCTGCATCGCAACAAAATAGATCATTCTTATAACTAAATAATAGAAAGAAATAGATCCATTTAATTGTGCGCCGCACAAAATGTTGCGATACTGAAAGCGCCTAACGGATTAGGCGGCGAACATCTCTCTCGTTCGCATCCCATCTTACAACTCTCTTAACGAGTTGATTTTGCCCCGCTATTTGCGGGGCATTTTTTATTTAGCCAGTAGACAGACTACCATCTAGATCGCTCTGCATCTCTTCAAGGATCCAGTCTCGGAACGCCTGCATCGCAGGTGTCAGCGTACGATTCTCTTTATAAACCAGATAGAAGGCGTTATGGATATCCAACTTCACATCAAAGGGTGTTACCAGCAACCCCGACTTTAGCTCCCTATCCAGCAATGCAACGTCAGCCAGCGCTATCCCTATACCTTCAGTCGCAGCGGATACTGCAAGCGAAGTACTCGAAAAAGAGATGGTCTTATTTACTTTGGTCACACTGACACCGAGTTTCTGCAAAACCCTGTTCCACTCCTGATTACGACCCGTCACGCGTATCAACGTATGGTTGACCATATCCTCCGGTACGCGAACCGGATTCTCTCCTTCAAGGAGTTTAGGGCTCATAACCGGTGTCAGATGAATGTTACGCATCAGATGCGCCTCAATACCGGTCCAATGCCCTTTACCGTAGTAAACCGCCATATCGGTCTCGCTGTTCTCGAAATCGATATAGTCGAATGAGGATTCCAGACGCAGCTCAACCTCCGGATGCCGCTCCTGAAACCGGGTAATCCGGGGTACCAGCCAGCGAGTCAGAAACGCTGGTGCGACACTGACATTAACCAGATTTGAGTTCGGCGCAGCGATCAGACGTCGCGTTGCCAGCTCCAGCTCATCCAGCGCCATCTGCACCGATGGCAGATAACGCTCACCGGCTGGCGTTAACGCTATTGAACGTTTCTCACGCTTAAACAGGTCCACCCCGAGAAACTCTTCGAGTGATTTCAACTGATGACTCACGGCAGAAGGTGTGACACACAGCTCCTCACTCGCTTTATTAAAGCTACCGTGACGTGCTGCGGCATCAAATACCCTAAGTGCGTTTAGAGGAGGTAAGCGGCGCATAGGAAACCTATAAGATGAATTTATCTCAACAATACATCAAAAAAGGATCGTTTGTCGATATCGCAATGCGACCTTAGACTAACCCCAATGATTAATTAAGTCGGATGGAGAAACACCATGAACTACCTAACCGCAAAAGAATTGGACCAGATCGTTGAAGATGCTAAAACAGAGCGCTCTGCAATGGTTGCACAGCTGGTATCAGACCTGAGCACTAAAGCAAGCAATTTCTTTAAATCTGTTCTGGACGCCAAACGCAAGCAGATGCTGGAATCTCAACTGGGTGCTCGTCACGCAGCCTAAGAGAGTATAAACAGACAGATCGTATCTCAGCACGCCGACCCGGCAAACGCCTGAGGCTGTATCAACCTGTTTTAAACTTTCTGCAAGTCTCCTTTGGCGAGCCGGCACCTAGTCGGCTCGCCTGTTTTATCTTCAGATCTCTCGACAATCTATATTTGACAATATAACAGCCCTCTAAGAGAGACTATCGAGCTGTCGCCGTTGCCGTTCTGCAATTTTCAGTAACACCCGGGACACTGCGGCAAAGCCAAAACTCGCGGTCACCGCAGCAGAGGCACCAAGCCCTCCCGAGCAGTCAAGCCGCACATCCCCCACAAAGGATTTCGTTGCACAGACACTTCCATCCGCTTGCGGATAGCGAGCCTGCTCCTCTGAATAGATACACTCAACGCCAAATTTCCGACCGCTCTTACTGAAACCGAAGTGCCGCTTCAGAATCGAGCGCACTTTAGCCGCCAAAGGATCATGATGCGTTTTACTCAGATCAGCTACACGAATCTGCTGAGGATCAATAAGCCCTCCTGCACCGCCTGTGGTTACAATTGGAATCTTTCTACGACGACAGTAAGCGATCATCGCGGCTTTAACCCCGGCGGTATCAATCGCATCCACGACATAGTCCAGAGGTTCGGAAAAGAGCTCATCAAGATTATCCTGAGTCGCAAACATCTCAATCTCATGAACCACCAGATCCGGATTGATTTCACGTAATCGGTCGGCAGTAACCATCACCTTGGACAAACCCAGCGTGCTACTAAGTGCATGAGACTGGCGATTGGTATTGGAAACACACACC
>JBFEXW010000145.1:0-5863 GCA_041562495.1 Marinobacterium sp.
CCTCAACCTGGTAGTGTTTATACCAGGTTGCCTTTCCTTTCTGTTGGGCGCTTAGATGGAGGTCATCTTTCTTCCAGCGTTTGATGCTGTCCAGATCAGGCCAGTAGGAGATGGCGATCTCGTTACCATCTTCGCAGCTTGAGACAAACTCTGTGCAGCCATAGTCTTTCATCGCCCGCTCTCTGAGTTCGCTGGCAAGGGGAAGGTATTCGTTATCGAGTGTATTGATACTGGCTCGGAAAATTACCGCAAACATAGCTTTGTCCTTAAATAAAAAAATCCCTGCACGAGGCAGGGACTTTTTATAAACCAATTTTGTCCGTAGCGGAACTAGTTGGCTTTTGGATGGTTGCGCAGCTTCTCGCCAGTATAAAGCTGACGTGGGCGACCAATCTTGTTCGGGCTTGAGTGGAACTCGTTCCAGTGCGAAATCCAGCCGATCGTACGTGACAGTGCGAAGATAACGGTAAACATATTGGTCGGGATACCGATCGCTTTCAGGATAATGCCTGAGTAGAAGTCGACGTTCGGGTAGAGCTTGCGTTCAACGAAGTATGGATCTTCGAGAGCGATGCGCTCCAGCTCCTTGGCGATTTCAAGCTGAGGATCGTTTGTGATACCCAGCTCAGCCAGAACTTCGTCGCAGGTCTTCTTCATCACGCGAGCGCGTGGGTCGAAGTTGCGATATACGCGGTGACCAAAGCCCATCAGGCGGAACTGATCTTCAGGATCCTTAGCGCGCTCAATGAACTCAGGGATGTTTTTCGCATCGCCAATCTCTTCCAGCATTTTCAGGACAGCTTCATTAGCACCACCGTGAGCGGGTCCCCAGAGAGCGGCGATACCAGCGGCGATACACGCAAACGGGTTGGCGCCGGAGGAGCCTGCCAGACGTACAGTTGAGGTCGATGCGTTCTGCTCGTGGTCAGCATGTAGTGTGAAGATGCGATCCATAGCCTTGGATAGAACGGGATTTATTTTTATCTGATCATCACAGGGCGTATTAAACATCATATGCAGAAAGTTTTCTGCATAGCCGAGGTTGTTCTTTGGATACATGAACGGCTGGCCGATAGAGTATTTGTAGCTCATTGCTGCCAGCGTTGGCATTTTAGCGATCAGTCGGTAAGCACAAACCTCACGGTGGTGAGGATTGTTGATATCGAGAGAGTCATGATAGAAAGCTGACAGGGCGCCTACAACACCACACATAATGGCCATTGGGTGTGCATCACGACGGAAACCAGCGTAAAAGCGCTGTAGCTGTTCATGCACCATGGGGTGGTGAGTAATAGTGTCTTCAAACTTCGCTTTTTCTTCTGCACTAGGTAGTTCGCCATTCAGCACTAGATAGCACACATCCAGATAGTCGGAGTGCTCGGCTAGCTGCTCAATTGGGTAACCGCGGTGCAGTAGAATGCCCTTGCCACCATCTATATAGGTGATCTTGGATTCGCAGGCAGCAGTAGAGACGAAGCCAGGGTCGTAAGTAAACAGTCCCTCGCCAGTCAGCGGGCGAACATCAATAACATCAGGTCCTTCGGTGCCATGATAGACCGGCAGTTCGATCTCTTTGTCCAGACCGTCTATGCTCAGTCGTGCAAATTTTTCAGCCATCAGGGGCTCCTCTTTAATCCGTTATCTGCTCAGCGAGGTTATCTGAGCGATTTTATCGCGGCTCGGGGTGGTGAGTCACGTAAGGCTCAACCACTATAGTGACGGCGTTTTTTTTGTCAATCAGACATTGTTGCATCGCAAAAGGCGCGGTTAGATCATTCTGCGATTAGCTTATTCCTGATTAAAGCTGTCTAAAACTATAGTCGAATCAATGGACTAGTAGGGGTTATCCTTAGGTTGAAGAGCGCTTTACAGCGATTGTCAAAACGCCTTCACTTGCTATAATCCACACCTCGAAATTGCGCACTGCAAAATAGCTTTTTGTTAGAAGCTTATGCATAAAAATGCAGTTTCTATATGGTCCTGATCGGTAGTCATTTAATGGCCCGAACCCCAGGTACACCCTAGTAACCGAGGCCCCATAAGAGGGCACCAAAGTGTGAACTAGAGCCGTGAACAAAAAACGACCTGTAAACCTCGATCTTCGAACTATCAAGCAGCCATTGCCGGCTATCACTTCAATCCTGCACCGTGCCACCGGGGTGATCCTCTTTTTTGGAGCGATCTTCATGATGTACGCGTTGAGTCTCTCTCTTGAGTCTCAGGCTGGATTTGATGAAGCTGCTGTAATGCTGACTGACTCATTCTTCGCGCGTCTAATCGCATGGGGGCTGGTATCAGCACTGCTGTACCACTTCTTTGCTGGTATCAAGCACCTGATTATGGATGCTGGTCACTGTGAAGAGATTGAATCAGGTAAGAAAGCTGCACAAGTGACGCTTGTCGTCTCTGCTGTTTCAATTCTGCTGGCGGGAGTATGGATATGGTAACTTCAATCACTAGCTTCGGTCGTAGCGGCCTGTATGACTGGATGATGCAGCGCGTCACTGCGATGGTACTGCTGACCTATACCGTTTTCATGCTTAGCTATCTGCTGTTAAACCCGGATCTGGATTACAACCAGTGGAAGTCGCTGTTTGGTGGCACTTTCATGAAGATCTACACCCTGTTGGCGATGCTGTCTATGGTTGCTCACGCGTGGATCGGTATGTGGTCTGTCTCCACTGACTACATCAAGCCTACTGGTGCGCGTTTCGTATTTCAGTCCGTATGTGGTCTTCTGGCGTTTGTATACGTCGTGTGGGGCATCCAGATTTTGTGGGGGGTTTAAGAGATGTCAAAGCTACGCACGCTTCAATTTGATGCGATAGTTGTTGGTGGTGGTGGCGCAGGTATGCGCGCAGCACTTCAGCTCGCTCAGTCAGGCCTGAATACTGCCTGTGTAACCAAGGTATTCCCAACTCGCTCTCATACTGTATCGGCTCAGGGTGGTATTACCTGTGCGATCGCAAGCTCTGATCCGAATGATGACTGGCGCTGGCACATGTATGACACCGTTAAGGGGTCTGACTACATCGGTGACCAGGATGCGATTGAGTATATGTGCTCAGTGGGTCCTCGTGCTGTATTCGAGCTGGATCATATGGGGCTGCCTTTCTCCCGTACTGAAACCGGTCGAATCTATCAGCGTCCATTTGGTGGCCAGTCTAAGAACTTTGGAGAAGGCGGTCAGGCTGCTCGTACCTGTGCTGCTGCTGACCGTACCGGTCACGCGCTGCTGCATACGCTCTACCAGGCAAACATGAAATCCGGAACTACCTTCCTTAATGAGTGGTACGCGGTGGATCTGGTAAAGAATGCTAAGGGTGCTGTTGTTGGTTGTACGGCGATCTGTATCGAAACAGGCGAAACCGTTTATATCAAAGCCAAAGCCACTGTGCTTGCAACAGGTGGTGCGGGTCGTATCTATGCATCCACTACTAACGCGCTGATCAATACCGGTGATGGTATGGGTATGTCTCTGCGCGCTGGTGTTGCTGCGCAGGATATGGAGATGTGGCAGTTCCACCCAACCGGTATCGCGGGTGCGGGTGTGTTGGTAACTGAAGGTTGTCGTGGTGAAGGTGGTTACCTGATCAACAAGCACGGCGAACGTTTCATGGAGCGCTATGCGCCAAACGCTAAAGACCTTGCATCACGTGATGTAGTTGCTCGCTCAATGATTCTTGAGATTCTGGCGGGTAACGGTGCGGGTGAAAATGGTGATCATGTATTCCTGAAACTTGATCATCTGGGTGAAGAGGTTCTTCACTCTCGTCTGCCGGGTATCTGTGAGCTGTCCCAGACCTTTGCTGCGGCTGATCCTGTTAAAGAGCCGATTCCAGTTGTACCGACTTGTCACTATATGATGGGTGGTATCGCGACGAACATCGGTGGTCAGGCGCTGAATCCGAATAAAGAAACGGGTCAGGATGAAGTTGTGAATGGTCTGTTCGCCTGTGGTGAGGTGGCTTGTGTATCTGTTCACGGTGCAAACCGTCTGGGTGGTAACTCGCTGCTTGATCTGGTGGTGTTTGGTCGTGCTGCTGGTCTGCAGATCGAACAGCAGATGCGTGAAGGCTATGAAGTTGATGATGCGTCTGAATCTGATATCGAAGCAGCAATGGCTCGTCTGAATCGACTGAATAGCTCGACATCCGGCGAGAAAGTTGCAGAGGTTCGTAAAGAGCTTCAGAACACCATGCAGCTGTATTTCGGTGTCTTCCGTGAAGGTCCTGCGATGCAGGAGGGTCTGCAGAAGCTGAAAGAGATTCGTGAGCGTGTAGCTAACGTCCATCTTGAAGATAAGAGTGGTTCATTTAACACCTCGCGTATCGAAGCGCTGGAGCTTGAGAACCTGATGGAGGTGGCTGAAGCGACCGCGATAGCTGCAGAGGTTCGTAAAGAGTCTCGTGGTGCGCATGCGCGTAACGACTTTACTGAACGTGATGATGAAAACTGGCTGTGTCACTCAGTTTTCTATCCGCAGGATAAGTCGATCGGTAAGCGTGATGTAAATTTTGCGCCGAAGACCGTTGAAGCCTTCCCGCCTAAGATTCGAACTTACTAAGGAGATTACTGGGATGCTAGTAAGTGTATATCGCTACAACCCTGAGGTTGATGATGCTCCTTATATGCAGGATATCCATATCGATATCCCTGGCGGTAAGGACATCATGGTGCTGGATCTTCTCCAGCTGTTGAAAGAGAAGGACACTACGCTGACTTTCCGTCGTTCTTGTCGTGAGGGTGTGTGTGGATCTGACGGCCTAAACATGAACGGCAAAAACGGTCTGGCATGTATTACTGCGCTGTCTGATGTGGTTGCTGACGACAAACTGGTACTGCGCCCGCTGCCGGGGCTGCCAGTTATCCGCGACCTGGTCGTTGATATGAGTCAGTTCTACGCACAGTATGAGAAGATCAAGCCCTACCTGATCAATAACACGCCGGCACCAGCTATTGAGCGTCTTCAGACGCCTGAAGAGCGTGCTGAGCTGGATGGTCTGTATGAGTGTATTCTCTGTGCCTGCTGTTCAACTGCGTGCCCATCGTTCTGGTGGAATCCGGATAAGTTCATTGGGCCATCTGGTCTGCTGCAGGCGTATCGCTTCTTGGCGGATAGCCGAGATACAGCGACAAAAGAGCGTCTTTCAGATCTGGATGACCCGTTCAGTGTATTCCGTTGCCACGGAATTATGAACTGCGTGAATGTGTGTCCTAAGGGTCTTAATCCGACCAAGGCGATTGGTAAGATTCGTAACATGCTGATTCAACAGGCTACCTAAACCCTCGCAGCGTTAGCTGAAAACCGCTTCTCTCTCCTTTGGTTGAAGGTTAGGGTGAAGCGGTTTTTTAGTTTATGCGGGCGTATATCCAGATTGCGCTGAGACCTACCGGCAGCATCAACAGCATATAGGGTAGATTTGCTTTAAACAGGTCGCGTGCTCTTATCCCGTAACGGGCCTGAAGCAGGATCTGATTTCCAGAGAAGGGCGAAAGGATAACGCCCAGACCCCAGGCCAGCAGGAGCGTGATGGCCAGTAAGTTGTGGTCGCTCACGCTTGGTAGTAGAAGAGAGCCGGCAACAAGATTGCTGGTAACCGGATGTACCCCTATAAAGGAGAGAGCGACCAGTATCAGTAAGGTGCACCAAGCTTCGGTTACACCAAAGTGTTCAGGTGTGAGGTTGAGGTCTGAGACCTGGATAATCGCAGCCAGACCCGCGGCAAGTACTGACGAAGCTAGGAATAGCGATACTTCATTGGCTGAACCTGGAAGTCCATAGAAACAGTGTTCCCTGATTGTTGAACTAGCTCTTGGTGCGCCATGTTTGGCGGTGAGGATTAACAGGGTGAATAGAAGC
>JBFEXW010000146.1:0-5850 GCA_041562495.1 Marinobacterium sp.
CCTGAAACACAATGCAGATCTCCTCTCTGATGAATTGGAGCGGCTTGCACAAATGGGAGAGCGTCCAGAACGAACAATCAAATTGGAATAGCCGAGGATTGTCTAGGATCGCGGGGGTAGTCCAGTGCCACCCTTAAGTTAAAAGTACTAACAAAAGTGTCTAAGCTTATCGACTTTAGTAAATATTACTGTTTATAATCCGACATCTTGAAAGATTTCCGACATTGAGGTTATGAGTAAATTTACTTCCCAGACTGAACACTTTGGCTTTTTTCTGATGCCGGGATTTTCAATTATCTCTTTTGCGGCAACTATTGACCCTTTGCGCCTCGCTAATCAGTTGAGTGGCCAGAATCTCTACGAGTGGCACTTTTATGGGCCTAAAGATCAGGCGGTCAGTTGCAGTACCGGTATGGACTTTCAACCAACTCGTGACATGAAGGATACGGTGGATATCGATCGTATGTTGGTGGTTGGCGGTATCGGTGCTAACGAAGTAGCTGAAGAGAGTCTCTGCAGTTGGTTAAGGAATCTGGTCAGAGATGGTGTGAGTCTCGGTGCTACCTCCACGGGTAGTCTGCTGCTGGCGCAGGCGGGCGTTCTCGATGATAAGATCTGTACCGTCCACTGGGAGGAGCGGGATCGTCTGACAAAAGCCTTTCCGCATCTTAATGTCAGTGAGGAGTTGTTTGAGATAGACGGTAGTCTCATGACCTGCTCTGGTGGTCTGTCAGGGTTGGATATGATTCTGCAGCTCATTACGCTTAAACATGGTGAGTCACTGGCGCATCAGGTGGCGGAGCAGTGTATTCACCCCAATATTCGTCCGGCACATGATAAGCAACGAATGAAGTTGCAACTCCGTCAGCATGGAAGTCATCCGCGTTTAACTCAGGCGCTGGAGTTGATGAGGGATAATCTCACGGAAGTGCTGACCTGTGATGATATCTGTTCGCGCATCGGTCTCTCCACGCGTCAACTGGAGCGCCTATTCAGGCAGCATCTGAATACGTCACCAACAGCCTACTATATGAATTTACGTCTGGAGTATGCGCGGCAGCAGCTAAAGAACAGCACTTTGCCGATTCAGAAAGTTGCCAGAAAAGCAGGCTTCAGCTCTACATCCTATTTCTCTCGCTGTTACAGGAAGCAGTTTGGTCTGTCACCGAGAGACGCGCGCACCGGTGTGCATCGTATGATCGAGCTGGGAGAGAAGGCATAGTCTCTCCCTGCCTGTAAATCTGGTTACGGACCCGGCTGGAGCGGTTTCAGTCGTTAAACCAGTTATCTTCGTCGAAGTAGCTCGATAACTCTTTCTGCTCCTGCCGCTGCTCTATGGCCCGGCGTGCTTTTAGCAAGCGCTGAGAATGAGTTTTCTGGGCTTCAATGTTTTTCTCATCATCAAAACCGACGAGCAGATCAAAAATCTGAGTTTTTACTGGATCTAAGTCTTCATCATCTCGAATCAGCATAATTTATCCCCTTGTGTCGATTTCGACTTTCCGGCGAATACTAACTGCCCACGCAGTTAAACTGTTTCTAACCTAAGTATTTACTCCACTCGGAAGTAGATTTCAACACCTATACGACTTAAATATGAAGGAAATATGTCAGGATTAATCGGATAGATCGCCACCTCGGCGCATCATCATGCGTTTGTCATTCTGGCGAAGATTGCGCAATCCTCGCTTGATTGTTTTCAGATGGTCGATCAGTTTAGGTCCCCGCCGCATCGCCACGCCAACAGCCAATACATCAATGACCACAAGGTGGACAACGCGAGATGACATCAGCGTGCTCAGGTCCTTGTCCTCTTCCACATCTACATAGATCGGAATGGTTGCCAGTTCTGCGAGGGGGGTCCCTGCCGGGCATACTGTGATAACGGTTGCTCCCGTATCTCTGACAAGGCGAACCGTATGAAGAAGATCTTTGGTGCGGCCTGTCTGGGAGATCGCTACCACGACATCACCTTCGCCCAGCGTCAGAGCGGATATGGTTTGCATATGCGGATCTGAGTGTGCAACGGCTGAGCTCATTAAACGATAGAATTTATGCTGTGCATCGGCACACACCGGAGCTGAAGCGCCAAAGCCATAAAACTCAACACGATCGGCCTTGGCCAGCGCATTGATCGCTTCTTCCAGCGCCTGATCCTCCAGTTGTTCCCGGATATTGATCAGGTTTCCAATCATTGAATCGAAGATCTTCTGTTTAAACTCCAGTACGGTGTCTTTGCGGTTCATCGAAAACTGTTCGAAAGCGGTGTTGCTGGCTAATGCCTGAGCCAGCGTCAGTTTGAAATCCTGGAAGCCGTCGTAGTTCAGGGCTCGGCAAAAACGCACCACAGTCGGCTCGCTGACATTCGCTTCGGAGGCCAGATCGACGATCCGCATATGAATCACTTCATTGGGTTGGGCCAGCACAAAATCAGCGACTTTCTGTTCAGACTTTCTAAGTTTCTGGCGCGCCTCTGATATCTGGCGAAGAAGGTTATTTGAGCTCATCGTGTGTGATTCGTTTGACTGTAAATTGGGTCGAGTATATCAACAGATTGATGGATCTGCCGCTTGTCCCAATTGATTGAACAGTTTTGATTGGTTTTGTGAAGGAATATATAGAAAAACCTCGCTGATTAGTCTGAAGGGGAGACAATCTCCCCTGATCTTCGTTATCCTTTAGTGCAGAGTTTAGTTTTTTATCATCTGATCTGTAGCCGTAAATGTTTAAAACGCCTGTTCATCTGATTCTTTTGTTTTGCTTCTGGGCCCTCTCTGCGCAGGCAGCTAACAACCCTGATCCAGAGAAACTCGATCTTGCTTCTGTCGGTGTGGTGGTCAAGGATCTTGATTCCGGAGAGGTGCTTTATCAGCGCAACGCGGACCATCAGCAACCGATTGCATCGCTGACCAAGTTGATGACGGCCCTGGTCGCGCTTGATGCGAACCCTTCGCTGAAAGAGCGAATTGCGATTCAGGTAGATCAGGTACCGATCATGCGTAACGTGCATTCTCGGATACGTATTGGTAGTACTCTGTCGCGGGGTGATGTGCTTCATATTACGTTGATGTCTTCTGAAAATCGCGCTGCAGCGACGTTGGGGCATCACTACCCGGGAGGCATGAAAGAGTTTATTCGTAATATGAACCTCTTCGCTCAGGGGTTGAGTATGTCTCATACCCATTACGTGGAGCCCACGGGACTGTCTGAGGAAAATGTTTCAACCGCGTCAGATCTGATGCGGTTGTTGGAAGTAGTGGGATTCTATCCTGAAGTCGTCACAGCGACGGGCGCCTCAAAAAAGGATGTGATCTTTAGTAAACCCAGGTACGTATTGGCTTTCTTCAATACCAATAGTCTGGTGAATAAAGCGTCTTGGGATATTCAGGTCAGTAAAACAGGCTATACCGATCAGGCCGGACGTTGTCTGGTGTTGAAAACGCGCATAGCGGGTCGCAATTTAGGAATAGTTTTACTCGACTCTCACGGCAAACGCACGCATCTGGCTGATGCTCAGCGAATAAAGCGCTGGATTGAAACCGGAAGTAGCGGCGCGGTGCCTGCCGGTGCGGCACGCTACCGAGATGCCCGCCTTGCAGAAATTTCTTCACAAAAAGGAGCTGCGGCTGTTGCCGCGCGATAGGAATTTAGTCCGGAACTGAGCTATACCTGTAAATATAAGAAAAAAGCAGGAGGCTTTTATGAATCCGTTAGAGTCTATAACTCAATCCTGCCCCTGGTGTAGTGCAGAGAT
This sequence comes from Marinobacterium sp., assembly GCA_041562495.1. Lineage (GTDB taxonomy): Bacteria > Pseudomonadota > Gammaproteobacteria > Pseudomonadales > Balneatricaceae > Marinobacterium_E. The sequence goes on from JBFEXW010000146.1 coordinate 3,755, forward strand.
CAGTCTGGAGATTGATACAACCTTTGCCGACCAGGAGTATATTGAAGATTGCTCGGTATGTTGTGCGCCGATCGTTGTAAAGGTGTCTGTTCCAGAGATGGGGCAACCAGAAGTCGAGCTTCACAGGGACAATGAATAGCTCGGACGTTATACTGCTCCGAAATTAGCGCTACTTAATGTTTATTTATGGCATACCGAACGATTCCTGTTACCCCCTTTCAGCAAAACTGCACTCTGTTCTGGTGCCCCGAAACCCGAGAAGCCGCAGTAGTCGATCCCGGTGGAGATATTGATAAAATTCTCGCGGCTATCCGGGAAGAGGGTGTTCAGGTTAAACAGATTTTGCTGACTCACGGCCATATAGATCATGCTGGAGGTACAGCGCTTCTCGCGTCTGAGCTCAATGTTCCTGTGCTCGGTCCTCAGATAGAGGATAAATTCTGGATTGACGGGCTGGATGATCAAAGTCAGCGCTTTGGTTTTGAACGAGTTAAGTCGTTTGAGCCGACTCAATGGCTGGAAGATGGTGATCAGATACATGTCGGCAAGCTGACGTTTGATGTGATCCACTGCCCTGGTCATACTCCAGGCCATCTGGTGTTTGTTGATAAGGAATCGAGAGTCGCTCAAGTTGGGGATGTTCTGTTTCAGGGCTCAATCGGACGAACCGATTTCCCAAGAGGGGATCATGCAACATTGATCAATTCTATTAAGCAGAAGCTGTTTCCGCTGGGGGATGATATAAGGTTTATACCGGGCCATGGGCAGGAATCCACCTTTGGCTATGAACGTCAGACCAATCCGTTTGTGGCAGACCGATGGGGCTAATGTCCCTACCCCTAGCGCTCCAGTTCCTCAATGATACGTATCAGGTCGGATGTCAGCTGTTTCTGGCAACCGATCACTTCCGATAACGGTGTGGTCGTGACGCTGCCGTTGGATACTCCTACTAGCACATCCTGATAACCCGCTAATAGATAGTGGATGGATATATTGCCGAGCGTTGATGCCAGAATACGATCGTGTGAACTTGGAGCGCCACCGCGCTGTATATGGCCAAGAATACAGACTCTGGGGTCCTCGCCGATGCTACGCATCTCTTCTGCGAGCCTGTGAGTAAGATCGGGACCCTGCCCCTCAGCGACTACGATAATACCGCTCGATGAGAAGCCAGCTTTTCTGTTTTCAGAAAGCTGGATCGAAATATCCTTGAAGTCGAGTGGGTGTTCGGGAAGAAGAACGAGTTCAGCGCCGCAGGCGATCCCGACATGGGCTGCGATCATGCCACATTTGCGCCCCATTACTTCAACAAGAAAATGGCGATCATGTGATATGGCTGTGTCATGAATCTTGTCAATGGCCTGTACTGCGGTATTTACCGCAGTATCAAATCCGATACAGTCATCGGTTCCACAGATATCGTTATCGATAGTTCCCGGTAAGCCGAGTACGCGAATTTGGTGTTCAGTAGTTAATAGGTGAGCGCCGGCCAATGAACCATCCCCACCAATGACGATAAGTGCATCAATATGGTGCTTGGTTAAGATGTCAGCGGCGCGAGTACGTACGTCGGGGTCATGAAAGGCCGGGCATCGGGCGCTTTTCAGAAGTGTGCCGCCGCCCTGAACAGTGTGGCTTACACTGCGGGAGTTAAGAGTCTCGAACTCTTCTGCTATCAGGCCTTGAAAACCGCGGTGTATCCCAATTACCTCAATTCCGGCCTTATTCGCGGTTCGGACGATTGCACGAATAGCGGGATTCATGCCGGGAGCATCCCCGCCACTAGTCATTACTGCGACTTTGTTGAAGGATTCGGTGATATCGAGGTTGGGTAGGCTATACATAATTTCATTACAAGCTTTTCTTCTATAGATAGCTTTTTGTTACCGGTATGTCGAGGCTGTATGGGTTAACTGTTGGGTGTAAAATAACCAAACGAAAAAAAATGGAAAAAAGTTAGAAATGACCGTTGACGAGCTCTCTTAGATCTATATAATTTGCGCCCACTTGAGACGCACACAGCGCGGCTCAAAACGCCGGAAACGGCAACGCTCTTTAACAAATAGATCAAGTAATGCGTGTGGGCGCTTGTTGAG
>JBFEXW010000147.1:0-5803 GCA_041562495.1 Marinobacterium sp.
GCACTTGTATATTGCGTGCGATGCGTTGTGCGGTGAAGTTGGGGAAGGGGCGGTAGAGGTGTTTACGTATAGGTTTGGATGAGAAAACTGAATAAACGGGCTTTCTGGATTTTCCGACCCGGGTAAGTATATCTCTGAGAACCTGCTCTATCCCTTCATCCCCTTCGTAATACTGTACATTAGCGGCGGAGAAATCCGGTTTAAGATGATGAAGTTCGGGTACCAGGCGCCCCTTTAGCTGGTCGACTGCATTATCCAGTTTCTTGCGGCGTTCTTCGGCGATATCCACCAGAACTTCAGGTTCTCTGGCTGAGAACAGACGTCGTTTGCCTTTCGGGGAATAGGTTACAATACCACGCTGTTGCAGGAGCTTAAGTGATTCGTAGGTGGTGCCGCGGTTTATGCCCGAACGCTCTGCAATATTGCGAATAGAGCTGGGGCCCAGTGCCAGCAGTGCTTTATAGATTGCGAGATCTCGGCTGGATAAGCCGACCTCTTCAAAAATTTCCTGATCCATTTTGTCATTTTTTTTCTGACAATTACTCTTGTTTGAGTCTGAGTCTCAGGTAAAGTTCCGTCAAGTCTAATCTGCTGTTTTTCGTGGAAACTCTGATCAATGTTAAATGATGTTGTAATTCTGGCTGCCGGACAGGGCAGTCGCATGAAATCCAAACTTCCCAAAGTGCTTCATCGGCTTGCCGGCAAACCGTTGGTGCAGCATGTGATCGATCAGGCCAGACAGATTGGTGATGTTGCAATATCAGTGGTTGTAGGACATGGCGCAGATCAGGTTGAAACTGCGCTTGCTGACCAGAACTGTCGTTTCTGTCTGCAGTCAGAGCAGTTAGGCACAGGGCATGCCGTTGCTCAGGCGTTGCCAAAACTGGCAGCGGAGGGCGTGACACTGGTGCTCTATGGCGATGTTCCACTTACGCCTTTCGCGGTAATGGATCGGATGTTCCAGATCGCTAAAAGGGATCGTGTCGCTCTGCTGACAGTGAGGCTTGCAGACCCTACTGGTTATGGCCGTATCATCCGTAACCCGGTCAATGATGTCGTCGGCATTGTGGAACAGAAAGATGCGAGTGATGAGCAGCTACAGATCACTGAGGTGAATACCGGTATTCTGGCGATGCCAACACGCTATCTGGCGGAGTGGTTACCGCAGCTCTCGTCAAATAATGCTCAGGGTGAGTATTACCTGACAGATCTGATCGCTATGGCGGCAGAGACGGGTGTGCTGATCGAAGCGATTCAGCCAGATGCTGAGCAGGAGGTTCAGGGTATCAATAACCGTCGCCAACTGGCGGAGCTGGAACGCTGGTATCAGTCTCAGCAGGCCGGTCGACTGATGGATGAAGGGGTAACTCTGGCCGATCCGGCTCGAATCGATGTACGCGGTAATCTGACCACCGGACAGGACTGTTTCTTTGATATTAATCTGATCTGTGAAGGTGATGTTTGTATCGGTAATAACGTCAGTATTGGCCCCAACACAACCCTTAAAAACTGCGTGATTGGTGACAATGTTGAAATTCTTGCGAACTCACATATTGATGGTGCACAGATCGGCGATAATGCTCAGATTGGACCTTACGCACGTTTACGTCCGGGTGCGCATCTGGCGGAGCGTGTGAAGGTCGGTAATTTTGTCGAAGTTAAAAAGGCCAGGATTGCTGAAGGCGCGAAAATTAACCATCTCTCGTACGTTGGTGATGCGATGATCGGAGCCGATGTAAACGTCGGAGCTGGCACCATCACCTGTAACTACGATGGCGTGAATAAATCGCTGACTGAGGTTGGTGCGGGTGCTTTTATCGGTTCAAATACTTCTCTGGTTGCGCCGGTTAAAGTGGGTGCCGGCGCGACAATTGCTGCGGGATCGACAGTGACTAAAGAAGTGGCGGATGGTCAACTGGCCGTCGCTCGCGGCAAACAACGAAATATTGATGGTTGGCAGCGTCCGACTAAGCGTTCTTAAGGGAGAATACTGATGTGTGGAATCGTTGGGGCTGTTGCTGAGCGTCAGGTCAGTGGAATCCTGCTTGAAGGGTTAAGCCGCCTAGAATACCGTGGCTATGACTCAGCCGGAATGGCGATCCATGACGGTGCCAAGCTGGGACGCTTGCGTCGTATCGGAAAGGTGAACGAGCTGTCTAGGGCGCAGCAAGAGGCACCACTGACAGGTCATCTGGGAATCGCCCATACCCGTTGGGCCACTCATGGTGTACCGGCGGAACATAATGCTCATCCCCATATGTCCGGTGAGCGTATTGCTGTTGTACATAATGGCATTATCGAGAATTTTGAAAAGCTTAAAGCCGATCTGCTGAAGAATGGAATCAGGTTTACCTCTGAGACCGATACCGAAGTGATTGCTCACCTTCTTGGACAGAAGATTGAATCCGGTATTGATATTAAAACGGCACTTCAGTCTGTTATTCAGGAGCTGGATGGCGCATTCGCGCTGGGCGTGATCGACAGTGAATCACCAAGTCAGCTCTATACAGCGCGAAAGGGGAGTCCGCTGGTTATCGGTGTGGGTATCGGGGAGAACTTTATCGCGTCTGATCAGTTGGCTTTGTTGCCGGTGACCGATCGCTTTATGTTCCTTGAAGATGGTGATATCGCGCTGCTCGAGCCTGAGTCTATCCGGGTCTGGGATGAATCTGGTGTCGAGGTTGTGCGCGAAATAACGCGTTTTGAGCATGCTACAAGTGCCGCTGAAAAGGGTGAATTTAAACACTTTATGCTCAAGGAGATCTATGAGCAGCCAGAGGTAATGGCCAGCGTACTTGAAGGTCGCCTTGCCGGAGACAGGCTGCTTGAGCATTGCTTTGGTGCCGAAGCAGCATCGCTGTTTGATCAGACCAAACAGGTACTGATTCTGGCTTGTGGTACCAGCTATCATGCCGGTATGGTGGCGCGTTACTGGATCGAAGAGCTGGCAAAGATCCCCTGTAATGTTGAGGTAGCATCGGAGTTTCGTTACCGCAAACCGGTTGTTGCTGAAGGAACACTGCTACTGACAATCTCTCAGTCGGGCGAAACCGCAGATACGCTCGCGGCACTGCGTGAAGTTAAAGATAGAGTACTCGGATCACTGGCGATCTGTAATGTTCCGGGTAGTTCGCTGGTGCGTGAATCCCAGCTTTCGCTGATGACCCATGCCGGGCCAGAGATCGGTGTGGCCTCAACCAAGGCGTTTACCTCTCAGTTGGTCGCATTGATGCTCAGTACGCTAGCATTAGCCAGACGTCGTGGGTTAACGGTCGATGATGAGTCCGAGATAGTTGCGCAGCTACGCCATCTCTCTGCGCTGTTCAGCGATGTGCTGACACTGGATACAGAGATTCAGGAGCTGTCAGCACACTTCGCGGAGAAGCATCATGCACTGTTCCTCGGGCGCGGTTCCCTCTATCCGGTAGCGATGGAGGGCGCCCTGAAGCTGAAAGAGATCTCCTATATCCATGCAGAAGCTTATCCCGCGGGTGAGCTAAAGCACGGTCCGCTGGCGCTGGTTGACAAGGATATGCCGGTTATCGCTGTTGCTCCGCGCAATGATATGCTGGATAAGCTGAAGGCTAACCTGCAGGAGGTCAGAGCGCGCGGCGGTGAGCTGTTTGTTTTTGCTGCAAAAGGTACGTTGCAGGCGGAAGAGGGGATCCATGTCATTGAGCTGCCAGAGGTGTCTGGCTGGATTGAGCCACTGGTTTATACGTTGCCGCTGCAACTGCTTTCCTATCATGTAGCCGTGCTGAAAGGGACTGATGTGGACCAGCCGCGAAATCTGGCAAAATCGGTCACGGTCGAATAGTTCTGACTGACTTACCAACAACTGATATTGTTTTGCAATTGATCACATTAAGCCTGGCTCTGGCTTCCCCGGATATCGCCATTTGGCGTCCGGGCTTGAATTAAGGCCGCGCGCTGGAGAAAGAGATGCTCGGTACTCACAACAACAGTAGAACATTTTCTCGACGTTCATTACATGGACAGGTCGCTCACGAGATCGGTCTGAGGATTGTGCGTGGTGATTATCCGCCGAGTCTTGTCCTACCGAGCGAGGAGAAGTTCTGTACCGAACTGGGAGTTAGTCGTACAGCGTTGCGAGAAGCTTTCAAAGTGTTGAGCTCGAAAGGGATGTTAGAGGCGCGTCCGAAACGCGGCACTATCGTTAAACCCAGAGAAAGTTGGAATATGCTGGATCCGGATGTTCTGAACTGGTCGTTTCTTGCTGGGCCAAAGCTGGACCATATTCGCAGTCTCTATGAGTTTCGCTCGATCATTGAACCGATGGCGGCACGACTGGCCGCTGAGCGGGCCACCGATGAACAACTGACGGGTATTGAAGCCGCACTTGAGAAGATGAAAGGTGCTCAAACAGGAACTGCAGAGAGTATTCAGTACGACCTGCTGTTCCATCAACTGATACTTCAAGCCTCAGGTAATGAGCTGTTGGCACCACTTGGATATGTTATTGAATCCGCAGTAGAGCAGAGTATTCGACTCTCTCATACCCGACAGGGCGTTCGGGAAAATGGTATTCCGCTGCATGAATCGGTGTTTATTGCGATCAAGAGTCGTAACCCTTCCGAGGCCAGAGCGGCGATGGATTATCTGATTAAGAAAGCGATTGTCGATATTCAGATATCACTCGATCAACTTAGTTAACAATAGATGAGTTGCGCCAGAAACAGTGTGCCGAAACAGAGATGTCTTGATCCCTGACCTGAAGATAGGTCATTGCAATTAGACAATGATTTTGTACACCGTAAATGCGGCTAAGTACGCCAGACTACCGTAGGCGAAAAAGATCTGTGATGGCAGCTTCCAGGAGCCAGACTCTCGTCTCAGTGTTGCCAGAGTCGAAATACACTGCGAAGCTAAGGCAAAGAAGGTTACCAGCGCCAGGCCTGATGCCAGTTCCAGCCCACTGTCGGTCACGCGCTGAGCCAGCGAGATCACATTCTCATCGGCACCTTCTATGCCGTAAAGCGTTCCTAGCGTACCTACAAACACCTCACGAGCCAGAAAAGACAGAATAATGGCGACGCCATATTTCCAGTCCAGCCCGATTGGTGAGAACACAGGTTCTAGCATGCGGCCGATCTGTCCCAAATAAGACTCACCGAGGTTTTCGCCAAAGTTAGGGAAATATCCCAGCGCCCAGATACAGATACTCACCCAGAAGATAATCGGGCCAGCACGTTTCACGAAATCTCCGCTACGAACCCAGGCGTGACGGAGGAGGGTCGGAACTCCGGGAATCCGGTAGGGCGGCATCTCAAGTACAAAAGGGGTGTCTTCACGATGTTTGGGCCCCACTCTTGAAACCAGCGCAGTGATGAGCAGACCGCTAAGAATACCAAACAGATAGATAGCGAACATTGCCAACCCTTGCAGGCCAACGTATCCACCGAGTATCGATTCGGCAGGAACAAACGCGGCGATAAGCAGACCGTAGACCGGTAAACGGGCAGAGCAAGGCATCAGCGGTATTGCCAGATAGGTGAGCCAGCGTCTACGGTTTGACTCTATGGTCCTGGCCGCATAGATCCCCGGAATAGCACAGGCAACGCCCGATAGCATCGGTACAAAACTCTTTCCGGTCAGGCCAAACACGCGTAGTGGTCTGTGGCAGATAACCGCTGCTCTGGCGAGATAGCCTGAGTCCTCAAGCAACCCCACGACCAGGGTAAGGATGAATATCTGCGGAACAAATACGAGAAACGCCCCGAGACCGCCAAAGATTGCGTCACGCACAAAATCTCTCATCCAGCCCTGATGGATAAGGGGTAAC
>JBFEXW010000148.1:0-5704 GCA_041562495.1 Marinobacterium sp.
ACTCAAACTCAAACTCAAACTCAAACAGCAGCGTCCAGTCTAACCTCAGCAGCAGAACAACAGCAAAGCGATGCCAAGAACTCTCAGTTAACTGCTCAAAACGCGAATACAAACTCAAAAGCGGGAACAGGCACCGCTACCCAGCCTACCATGGCCGGTTCGCCGCTCAAGTTAGGCACAGACCCCTCTCTTCAGGCACAAACATCTCAGAGCCTATCCAGAGTAGCGACTCAGACACCCACTCCGAACGGAAACAGTGCAACTCAGACGACACAACCTCAAACGCCAACTAGCCAGCCTGCAACGAATAGCAGCAGCACGCCTTTGACTGCACTTAACTCCCGCTCTGGTGCGATTATGAATCAGGCGGTCCAGAGTATTCAGCCTGCCCCGTTTACCCCTCCGGTTGATTCCGTCCGGGTGAATGTAAACGGCCAGAGTATCGAGATCTTTACCCCTAGACCGCTACTCGCAGGCCAGCAGGTCGATCTGGTTCGACTCAATGAGACTCAGTTTGAGTTACGTATTCGACCGCAAACGGGGACATCTTCATTACCGCCTGAAGTCGTTGAAGAGATCCAACAGCTGATGCGCAGCTCCCTGCCCAATCAGGCACCACTCGCTGACAGCCTTAACCAGTTACGCTCAATACCCGGCAGCCAGCCTCAGGATGCAGTGGGTCAACTGGTTCGCTCAATGATGGGGCTGTTTAGCGTGCAGCCGAAGGACAGTAATCAGGCGCAGAGCCAACAGGTTAAACAGTTAATTAATCAGTCCGGCCTGTTCACTGAATCCAATCTGGCCAAAAAACTGCAGAATCCGGGGCAAAATGTTGAGGACCTGCGGACCCGCCTGGGGCGCTTAAAGCGATTAAGCCAGGAGCTACCGACCAACGCTCGAGAGCATATTCAACAGTTGCTGCAAAAAGCGGAAGCGCGTGCGGCAAATCAGCAGTTTCACAGCATTCAGCAGTGGCGAGAGCTTCCTGATGGCAGTGCCGAACGCTACTACCGGGTGGACCTGCCAGTACTGACCCAACAGGGTTTCGAAAATGTCGAAATGGACCTGAAGGAGCATCGTCCTCCACCTCAGGAGAAGGAGTTAGGTGTTGAATGGACACTGAATCTGCACTTCGATCTGGAGCAGCTTGGAAACGTCTATGCGCGACTGCATATTCAGCAGGAGTGGTCTGTCAGCGCAAGGTTCTGGGCAGAGCGTCGGGATACCACAGAGTATATCCGCGATAATCTGGCCCAGCTCAATACACGTCTCTCGGTTGAGGGTTTTGAAGTAGACAGTCTGCACGTTCAGCGTGGCAAACCACCGGCAGAAGATCTGCCACCGCTTTATAAAAACCTGGTGGATCTACATACATGAGTGATCAGGAGCAAGACCTCAACCGTAGCGCCGTTGCGCTGAAATATGATCCGGATTCCCTCGGCGCACCGCGCGTTACCGCTAAGGGTAAAGGGCTGATCGCTGAGCAAATTATCGAGCTTGCTCAGGAGCACGATATTCATATTCATCAAAGCCCCGAACTGCTTGATGTTCTGATAAGACTGGAGCTCGGAGACGAGATTCCGGAATCATTGTATAAAGCGATTGCCGAAATTATCGCCTTTACCTACCGACTGGCCGAAGAGAAAGGAAAGTGAGGTTCACACAGCTTGCAATATAGAGTGTGAAGATCGTTCAGCTATACTTTTCAACAGCGTCCCAAATCGGCACTTTGCTGACTTAACAGGGTCGAACTGAAATCCATATACGGACGTAAACCGAAATCTGTAGCTTCTACCGGTGTCGCATTTTTTTGCGACAGCTACCGAGGAATGCTCAAAAGTTATACGGCGTTATATAAGGTTATACTTCGTTATATTTATGTATACAGTATTGCGAGTGATCTCAAATGTTCTCTACAGCGCAGAATGGACACTTACCTATCTATAAATCAGTTCCACTACTATCCTGTATAGGCTTTAACATGAGGGATAGCCTGTGAAGCATATAGCAATAGTCATCTTTGACGATTTCACCGGCATCGATCTGTTTCTTATGTGGGATATTCTGAAATCGGAACAAGATTGACTGGGACGTTAGAATAGTCCGGCTGAGCCCTCAACATACCTCATCTAACGGGCTGACGTGAGGACACACGCTCCGCTTTCCAAAGCCCGCTCAACTGATGTCATATTAATCACTAGCGAAAAGGGAGGTGTTCCAAAGACATCAGATAATCCAGAATTTATGAGTACGCTATCACTTACCCATGATCGCTAATTAATAGAACCTATCTGTACTAGCTCATTCATCCTCGGAGGCTTAGGCGTTCTTATATGTAGATACGAGGGAATTGGGCCGTGATTAAAAACACCTGACGCCAACAGTTGGCGTCAAGCCAAAGGACACTGTGGCGTTTCCGCCGGAGTGATGTTTGAGTTGCCACCCAAACATTCGATAAAGAATAGAACAAAGCATATTTCACCAACTTGAATTTTATTAATTTACCGTGGAGCGGCTATTCGCTATGAGGCCCAATATAAAGGTAGCATCTCCAAGCGAGGCTACCGGGTGGATCAATTTTTATATTACTCTAGGCGAGTTACACCTATCTCAATTCAAAAATTAATCGGAGATGATTTGATATGAAACGTATATTTTGGTTTGGGTTGTTAGCCTGTACTCCACTGTTAGGTAACGCTGCTGATGAAGCACAGTTATCCAAATATCTGATGTCTTTGAAATGTCAGTACTGTGATCTTTCTGGTGCAGACCTTCATGGAAGATCACTGGAAGGCTCCGACCTGACCAATGCAAACTTATCTGGCGCCAATTTAGCGGGTTCAAATTTTGAACCCAAGCAACATGAGAAAAAAGTGGTTTCTGCGATTCTGGAAAGCGTCAATCTTAGAGGCGCTGATATGTCAGGCACACACATGAACAAGGCTTCGCTTTCAAATGCATACCTTCGCGACGTGAATTTTAACGGTTCAGATCTGTCGGGAGTTAATCTAACCGACGCAAACCTTAAAGGCGCAAATCTTGATCAGGCGAATCTTACAGGAGCTAATCTAACGGGAGCTAAAGTTAGTTCTGAGCAGCTCGAAAAAGCGATTCGTTGCAACACCATATTGTCCGACGGCACGAAAGATGACTCGGGTTGTTAAATAGGCAACCATACAGTAAAAACTTATTTGTATTAAAATAATCTGAATTTAATTGGCGCAGTGCTTAAATCATATACTACAGTGGAGTAGCGTCGGAACGTCTTCGGGACGATCTTGCATACGTAGAAAATAGTAAAAATAATAAACTCAAGATAAGCAGGAGCCGCAAGCATGAAAATGTTAGCTGTAGTTGTCTCCGCATTGGTCATAAGCACAGGTGTTGCGGCAGAGACCAAATATGGTGACATGAAAACCGTTTCCCAAGATATGCTCGACAGAGCAGGATCTGATGGTAACAACTTCTTGCATACCAATGGAAACTACTCGCAAACCCGTTACTACCCTAACAAACAGATCAACGTATCTAACGTAAAAAATCTCGCGCCAGCATGGATTTTCCAGACTGAGATCGTTGATTCGATGGAAACCACTCCAATTGTTGTAGACGGTGTGATGTATGTCACAACCTCCTACAATCATGTTTATGCACTTAATGCCAAAACCGGTGAGGAAATTTGGCATTACAAGCAAAGACTAGGACCAATCACCACCTATTGCTGTGGACCAAATAACCGAGGCGTAGCCGTATCAGGTGACAAGGTATTCATGGGAACCCTTGATGCAAAAATGGTTGCCCTTGACGCTAAGACCGGCCGCATGATTTGGGAAACGGAGCTAGCCGATCCTGAGCTTGGCTATTCGGAAACAATGGCGCCTACAGTCGTTGGCAATAAAGTACTGATCGGCACTAACGGAGGTGAATATGGTATTCGAGGGTTTGTAAAAGCGCTTGATACCGAGACCGGTGAAGTGCTCTGGACTTTCTATACGATACCTGAAAACTCTGTTGGCACATGGGAAACCAAGGATGCCACAGGTCGCGATATGCATCGCGATATCGCAGCCGAAAAAGCTGCGCTGGCTAAAAATGGCGATCCCTATGAGACTCTAGGTGGTGGCGTATGGCAGAACCCGGCAGTCGATTTGGAGACTAATCGGATTTATTTTGTTGTAGGTAACCCATCACCAGATCTGGACGGTTCTCTGCGCCCAGGTGATAACCTCTATACCGACTCACTTGTATCTGTTGATCTGGATACAGGCAAGTATGTTTGTCACTCCCAGTACATCGCACACGACGTGTGGGATCTGGATGCCGTATCACCTCCTGTGATTACACAAGTAAATGATGACGGCAAGATGGTCAAGGGGGTCCTTCATGGTGGTAAAACAGGTCATATCTATGTACATCGTGCCGACGACTGCTCTCTGATTCGCTTCTCAGAAGCGATGGTGCCACAAGAGAATATGTGGACGCTGCCTACCGCGGAAGGTGCTCGCATGCTTCCAGGCGCAAACGGCGGTGTAGAGTGGTCGCCACTCGCAGTCGATCCTACTCTAGGCCTGAGCTATGCAATCAACCTGCATCAGCCTATGACCTACCACGTAGAAAGCACAGCTTATCCAGAGGGTAAACTCTGGCTGGGTGGTGCCTTCAAGGTAATCCCAGAAGAAGAACAGTGGGGTAACGTCACTGCCGTTGATTACAACACAGGCAAGATCCGCTGGAAGGTTAAAACTGAGCAGCCTATGATCGGCGGCATTCTGGCCACAGCGGGTGGTCTGGTGTTTACCGGAGAAGGTAATGGGCAATTCAAAGCTTACGATTCAGAAACAGGATCAATGCTCTGGAACTTCCAAGCCGGTGCAGGCGTTAACGCGCCACCGTCTTCCTATACAGTGGATGGTGAACAGTACATCGTAGTTGCTGCGGGAGGTAACGCTCAACTGGGTTACAAATATGGCAATAACATCATTGCCTTTAAACTAGCGGGTAACTAAGCCCCATCGGGAAACGCCCTCTATTGATATGGAGGGCGTATTTCTATATGTGGTATTCAAGGGGTAGATCTGTTTAGCCTGGCTGCTTGTTTCAACACCAATACACTTCATTCTTCATATCAGGAGGTTCTGTGAAAAAACAGAAATTATTATTTGCTATTTTTGGATTATGTTTGATCGCAAAAGGTGCCTATGCAGATGAGGCATTTGATAATCAAGTAGCTATATGTCAGGGCTGCCACGAAGGTGCTACGGTTGAAAATGACCCAAAGATCCCTGAAATTCGAGGTCAGCATTTCTTTTATATCTACACGCAGCTTAAGGACTTCAAAAGCGGTCGTCGGCAACATCAAATTATGAGCCCCATGGTTGCAAACCTTGATAAGGCCATGATGAAAAAGCTGGCACAATATTTCGAAGATCAGAAGTGGACCAGTCGTCCTGTTGCACAAAGCCCGGAGGATGCAAATACAGCTGAGAGTCTGGCAGTAACCGGTCAGTGCCACGCATGTCATGGAAATTTTCAGGGCCTCAATGGAATCCCTCGTCTGGCCGGACAAAAGTCGAGCTATATACAGGAAACTTTGCACGCACTGAAAAACAAGACGCGAAACAACGCAGCAGCGATGACATCCATGGTTTCTGACCTGACCGACGATCAAATTAAGATCATTGCTGACTATTTGTCTAACCAGTAG
>JBFEXW010000149.1:0-5679 GCA_041562495.1 Marinobacterium sp.
AACAATAATCGCAGTAACACCCGCCGGCAGCTCCAGCTTGATCGCGGCAAATACGCCCCCCAGATATCCGGCATGGATCAGAGAGCCAACCACCAGTTGATGCCCGGCACCTCTGAGGCTGGGCCATTTGGCTCTGAACCAGAGAATCAGTACAAAAAATGCAATCAGAGTCAACAACATGCGGATAAACAGGAAGTTGAACGGTTCAATATAGGGCAGGCCCCAGCGAGCGCCGATAAAACCCGTACTCCAGAACAGCACAAAGAGGAAAGGAACCGCGTTCATAAAGGATTTTGGTAAGTGCATAAGTACCTGAATCGAGGAATAAAAAAACCCGCTTTCAGCCTAACCGAAAGCGGGTTTTTAAAGAAGTCAAAATGCTTATTTGATTTTAGCTTCTTTGTAAATCACGTGTTTGCGAACAACTGGATCGTACTTTTTGAATTCGAACTTATCCGGAGTGTTACGCTTGTTCTTGTCTGTGGTGTAGAAGTGACCTGTACCAGCAGAAGAAACTAGACGGATTTTTTCGCGAGCGCCTTTAGCCATGACGTAGCTCCCTTTGCTTAAACTTTAATGCCACGTGAACGAACATCAGTCAGCACAGCATCGATACCTTTCTTATCGATGATACGCATGCCTTTAGACGATACACGCAGACGAACGAATTTGTTTTCGCTTTCAACCCAGAAACGGTGCCAGTGCAGGTTAGGGAGGAAGCGACGACGAGTTTTACGCTGTGAGTGGGAAACATTGTTTCCTGTAACTGGAGCCTTGCCAGTTACCATGCATACTCGAGACATTATAAATAACCTCAAATTAAATGTTTTCGTTACTCTGTCAGATGTTTATTGAGATCTAAACAACCAGTTCTCTCAGGCGGAGCGTCCGAAAACGGGGACAAACATCCCGTACCAATGAGACAGAGGCGCGAGATAATACACAACTACCCCGCCTCTGGCCAGTTTTTTGGTGATTTTTTCACCAATGACGCTGAAAGTTACTTAAGCAATCCGCGCTCAGCGAAAGAAACTGCCGCTCCATCACCGATTATCAGATGATCCAGTACACGAATATCAACCAGAGACAGCGCATCTATCAGACGATCGGTGATCTGCTGATCGGCAATTGAGGGTTCCGCTACACCCGATGGGTGGTTATGCGCCAGTATGATTGCGCCAGCACCTTTGAGCAGCGCCAGCCGCACCACTTCACGCGGATACACCGCAGCGGCATTGAGTGTTCCGGAGAAAAGAATCGTCCACTCAATGACCCGATGCTGGTTATCGAGCAGCAAACAACCAAAGTGCTCACGTTCTGCTCCTTTCAACTGGGATTTGAGATAGCGCTCGACCGTTCGGGGACTATCCAGCACCGAACCCCGGGCCAGTTCCGATTCGAGATAACGCCGCCCCAGTTCAAGAGCCGCCTGCAGTAAAACAAAACGCGCTTCTCCAGCTCCCGGTTTCTGCAGAAAGCGCTGACGATTTTCCGCCAGCATCGGTGCCAGCCCACCCGATTGATCCAGCCAACGTCGTGCCAGCTCAACCGCGTTACACCCTGGCAACCCCTGCCCAATAAAAAGTGCCAGCAGCTCGGCGTCGCTCAACGTCTGCGCTCCCAGCTTCAGCAACCGCTCGCGAGGACGCTCGCTCTTCGGCCAGTCATACATTTTCATCTACACCTCCTTGTGTACTGACCACCAGTATAGATGATATGCTCATCTACCCAAAAACTTACCGAAATCACTACGCTTGTGGGTATGCATAGACTTACTAACCGCCGCATTCTGCTGGGCATTACCGGTGGCATAGCCGCCTACAAATCCGCTGACCTGATCCGTCAACTGAAAACAGCCGGAGCTGAAATACAGGTTGTACTGACTGCGGGCGGCAGCCAGTTTATTACGCCGTTGACGCTGCAGGCCCTTTCCGGAAATCCGGTTCATCAGTCACTGCTGGATTCTGAAGCTGAAGCGGGTATGGGACATATAGAGTTGGCTCGCTGGGCTGATCTGGTGCTAGTCGCCCCGGCAACGGCCGACTTTCTCGCGAGACTCAGTCACGGTTTTGCAGATGATCTGCTAAGCACTGTCTGTCTTGCTACTGATGCGCCAATTGCAGTTGCTCCAGCGATGAATCAGGCGATGTGGCGTGACCCACGGACACAGGAGAATCAGCAACGCCTGTCCGCACAGGATGTAATGATTTGGGGACCCGGCGTTGGTGAACAGGCCTGTGGCGATGTCGGTGCAGGCCGCATGCTTGAACCAGCAGAGTTAGCACTACTCGCGGCAGAGCAGTTCTCAGAACCCAAACTAAGCGGCCAGAAGGTAGTGATCACCGCAGGACCTACCCGCGAAGCGCTGGACCCCGTCAGATATATCTCCAACCACAGCTCTGGAAAAATGGGCTTCGCGCTCGCAGCAGCAGCAGCTAACACCGGTGCAGAGGTTGTACTGATCTCAGGCCCGGTAAGTCTGGCCACGCCTCCGGGCGTTCAGCGGGTGGATGTCGAATCTGCTGAGCAGATGCTTGAGGCGACTCTGGCAAATATCACCGGTGCAAAACTGTTTATTGGCGCCGCAGCCGTGGCTGATTATCGTCCTATTGCGGTATCTGAGCACAAGATCAAAAAGGGTCAGGAGGAGTTGATGGAGCTTCATCTGACTAAAAACCCCGACATCATTGCACAAGTCGCCTCGCACCCTCATCGCCCCTATACCGTTGGCTTCGCGGCCGAGACAGAAAAGGTGCTGGAACATGCCCGCTCCAAGCTCGAGCGCAAAGGGCTGGACATGGTGATCGCCAATGATGTCTCCAAGGCTGGGATCGGTTTCAATGCTGATCAGAATGAGGTCACGCTGGTGGATGCCCGGGGAGATCACCCACTCCCGCGCGACGCTAAAAGTGCCCTCGCCCAGTGTCTGATAGATAACATTATTGAATTGATGAATTCCGATGAGAAAACTACAGGTTAAAATTCTCGACTCACGTATAGGTGATCAGTTTCCGCTTCCCGAATATGCAACTACCGGTTCTGCCGGTCTGGATCTGCGTGCCTGTCTGGATCAGGATCTGGTGCTTGAACCGGGCCAGACCGAACTGATTCCAACCGGCATGGCTATCCATATTGAAGACCCTAACCTATGCGCCATGATTCTTCCGCGCTCAGGTCTGGGACATAAACATGGCATCGTACTGGGTAATCTGGTTGGGCTGATCGACTCCGACTATCAGGGTCAGCTGTTTGTCTCCTGCTGGAACCGCGGCCAGACCAGTTTTACTGTTGCACCGGGTGAGCGTATTGCACAGCTCGTACTGGTTACTGTAGTGCAGGCCCAGTTCGAAGTGGTCAATGAGTTCAGCGATACAGATCGCGGAGAGGGCGGTTTCGGATCTTCGGGACGCCACTGATTTATGACCAGCGATTTCAGAACACCTTTAACCACCTGCGCATCTGAGGTCTTTCGTGCCTACGATATACGCGGCCGGGTGCCCGATCAGATCAATACTCAAACCGCCTATTGGCTTGGTCGTGTACTCGCCGACAAGACAATTGCGCTGAACCGCTCACCGATCTGTGTCGGGGCCGACGGACGGCTCACGGGTCCTGAACTGAAACAGGCGCTGATCTGTGGTCTGCGTGAAGGCGGGGCCGATGTTATCGATTCGGGTTTTGTTGCTACGCCCGTTGTCTATTTCGCTGCGCACCAGCAGGAGATCGCCAATGCGGTAGTACTGACGGCAAGCCATAATCCGGCAGACCAGAACGGTTTTAAGATTCTGATCAACAATCAGGCGTTGATGGATGAGGAGATCAGTAATCTCGCCAGCCGTATGCGTGCTGAGGATCTGTCAACCGGTGCGGGAAAACTGATCGAGCATGACTACACCCCCAGTTATGTTCATCATCTCGCACAGACCGTTGAACTTAGCACGCGTCCGAAACTGGTGATTGATACCGCCAATGGTATAGCCGGCCCGTTGGCACAAAAGCTGTTCAAGCGATTAAACCTGGATCCGGTCTGTCTTTACTCAGAAGTCGATGGAAACTTTCCTAACCACAGCCCCGATCCCTGCCGGCCCGCGAATCTTGAAGTACTGCGTAACCGTGTACTGAAAGACAAAGCCGATCTGGGTATTGCACTGGATGGCGATGGCGACCGGGTCGTGCTGGTCGATCAGCGTGGCGAGGTGATTGCAGCGGATGATCTGCTGATGCTGTTCACTCAGTCGCTTGCTGACGATCAACCGAATGCGAAGCTGATCTATGATGTGAAGTGCTCGTCACGAGTCAGTGCATTGGCTGAAAAGCTGGGTATCGAAGCGATTTTGAGCCGCACCGGCCATTCACCAATGAAGCGACTGATGCAACAGAGCGGTGCTCAACTCGGTGGTGAGCTCAGCGCTCACTACTATTTTGCGGACTGGTACGGCTTTGATGATGGCCTCTATGCCGCACTGCAAATGCTGCAGATTATCGAACAGCAGAAGCAGTCAGCCACAACGCTGGTAGCTGCGCTGCCGAAAATCGTCAGTACGCCTGAGCTACGTATTGAGGTTAAGGACAGCACCAAGTTTGATCTGATTGAGCAACTGAAAAGCTGCTCAATGGGTGAGATCAACCGTAGCGAAATTGATGGTCTGAGATATGAATTCCCTCAGGGCTGGGGTGTAGTCAGAGCGTCCAATACTGAAGGCGCTCTGGTGGTTCGCTTCGAAGCTGAAAATCGCGAACTACTGAATGACCTCTACCAGCACTTCCAAACAAACATGAATAGCATTGATGCAAGTCTGACCTTTCCTGAACTTGCCTCAGATAACGAACAGGGAGCTTAAAAATGCCTCTTACACGTGATCAAGCAATATCAACTGCAACCGTTCTTTCTGAAGCGATGCCCTATATCCAGCGCTTCGTTGGCAAGACGCTGGTAATCAAATATGGCGGCAACGCGATGACCGATGAAAAGCTGCAGCAGAGCTTTGCGCGCGACATCGTGATGCTGAAGTTGATCGGCCTGAATCCTATCGTGGTACACGGTGGCGGTCCCCAGATCGGTGATCTGCTGGATAAGCTGAAGATTGAATCGCACTTCATTAACGGCATGCGCGTCACCGATTCCCAAACGATGGATGTCGTGGAGATGGTGCTCGGCGGCATGGTGAACAAAGATATCGTCGGCATGATCAATGCCGCAGGCGGTAAGGCTATCGGTCTGACCGGCAAAGATGGCGAACTGCTGCGTGCTCGCAAACTCAAGGTGAAACACAAAACACCTGAGATGGAAGCCCCTGAGATTATCGATATCGGCCATGTCGGTGAAGTTGAGAAAGTTAACGTTCGCGTGCTGGACATGCTGGTACAGTCCGACTTCATCCCTGTTATTGCACCTATAGGTGTGGGTGCAGATGGTGCGTCGTACAACATCAACGCGGATCTGGTGGCCGGCAAGATCGCCGAGGTACTTCAGGCTGAGAAACTGATTCTGCTAACCAATATTGCCGGACTGCTGGATAAGGATGGCAATGTTCTCACCGGCCTGTCGCCACAGAGTGTTGATGAACTGATTGAAGATGGCACCATCTACGGTGGCATGCTGCCCAAGATCAACTGTGCACTGAGTGCTGTAAAGTCGGGTGTGACATCGGCCCATATTATCGATGGTCGTGTAGAGCA
>JBFEXW010000150.1:0-5666 GCA_041562495.1 Marinobacterium sp.
CAAATAGGTATTTATGTTGTAATATATATATCGGTTAAGAATATGCGGGCTTCGCAGATTTTCAAGGGTGCTTAATAGCCCCGCAGCATCTCATCTACGCGCACAATATTGACCAACGTAAACAGCATCGCTCATTTGCTATTGTTCTTCTCTTTTTACAAAACAAAATTGACACTTTGAATCGCCATACAGATAAGGGTTTCGGCATGATTAAGATCATGCTCATTCGCAGACTAGTGGGTTAAGCCTGTGCGAGCATCGATTCCGATATGAGCCTTCATACCAAAGTGCCACTCGTTCCCTTTTATTGGTTTGGTGTATCTCAGGGTCACGTTGCCCTGAGTTGTTCTTGGTTGAAGACGGGGTTTTCGGGGGAGAGGTCAACCGCGCGATCAGCGAAAGTGAGCTGGTGATCCATTTGCAAATTCGAACAGGAGAGAGTCGCGGATTCTCTCAGGCTAAAGGACTTATTCGCAACGTCCATGGAAAATCAAATATTTATTCAATTTAGATTGCATACTTCTTGTGGACGTCCAATAACTTAGCCCACAATTATAGTTCTGTTTGTATCACTAACGGCTTATTCGTTCGGGACCCGGTGATGACTGTAGATGTTAAGCGTTCTGTTCTACCGTTGATTGTTATCGCTCAATTTCTTGGTACTGCCAGTTGGTTTGCCGGAAACGCGGTGTTACCAAAACTAATTATCGATTGGTCGCTCACATCGGCATCTCTGGTATGGATTACTAATTCTGTCCAGCTGGGATTTATCGTCGGCGCTCTGGTTTTTGCATTGTTTTCAGCAGCCGATCGGTTTCATCCTTCAAGACTTTTTTTCGCCTGTACGTCACTCAGCTCACTGATAAATCTGATCACCGCACTCTGGGTTGATACTTTACCGAGCTTACTGATACTCCGGTTTTTATCGGGATTCCTGCTGGCCGGAATCTATCCCGTTGGAATGAAGATCGCGGCGAGCTGGTTTCCACATGGTCTCGGACGTGCGTTAGGTTACCTGATCGGCGCCTTAGCGCTGGGCACAGGTATTTCACACTTCTTTGCCTTTATCAGTATTAACGAATGGCAGAATGTGTTCTATCTGACTAGCCTGATTAATCTTGTAGCAGGCATACTTATTATTGTTTTTGTCGGCGATGGTCCGGGCGTTGCAAAGCCTTCACGTGTCGATCTGAGCCAGATCAGGCGATTAGTGCATATACCAAAGCTTAGATGTTCTGCTGGCGGCTATTTTGGGCATATGTGGGAGCTCTATGCTGTCTGGGCTATAGCGCCACTCTGGATAGAATCCTGGGTTGAACAGCACGATTCAGCACTAAATATCTCGCTGATCAGCTTTTTGATTATCGCCAGTGGTGGCTTAGGTTGTGTTCTCGGTGGTATCTGGTCGCAATCACACGGGAGCGCTGCAATTGCCTCACGTATGCTGATCACTTCCGGGCTCTGCTGCCTTTTATCGCCAGTATTCTTTCAGTTGAGCCTGCCCTGGATCGGGCTGTTCTGGTTTATCTGGGGGTTCTCAGTCGTTGCTGATTCGCCGCAATTTTCGGCGCTTTCTGCACAATATTCGCCCGCAGACGCGATGGGAAGTTCACTCACTTTAATCAATGCAATCGGATTTACAATGACGCTGATATCAATACAGTTAATTGTCGGCTTGATTCAATGGATTCCCGTACATTGGGCTGTCTGGATATTGCTACCCGGGCCCGTTTTAGGCGTTATAGCAATGAGACCTTTGCAACGATATCAACCAAAATAACCTTCCAATCTGTATTTCGGTCCACTGAGACTCATTAAATTAGTGCTGAGCTATTATTAATTAGTCACTGATTAATATAGAAAACGCGTTTATTTCGCAGGTATCTCTTTATGCGTTATGTTAAGTGGTTGCTTTCTCTGCTGTTTATTGGACTTATTGCACTTCACACCGTCCCTTTTGTTGCGCGTGACCTTATTGTTTGGTCGCTTTTGCAACAGGGTGCGGAACAGGTGCATCTGAAAAAGGTCAGAATCAACTGGCTCTCAGGAATAATCGCATTGGAAAGGTTGAGCATTGGTGATCCGAAGAGTCCAGCGGTTAGTGTCGATACCGCTCAGATGGATTTTTATCTGACTCAGCTCTTCCAGGGTCGTTTACACCTGAGCAACCTGAGTGTTTCTGATGGACAGATCCATGTAAATCAGTCATCAGGTGCGTTTTATATTGGATCAATTGAGCTATCACCCAAGGACTCTGATCAGTCCGTTGATGCAACGCAAGCCTCCCCTAAGGTGCCATTGCTAATCGGACTTGATAATCTGAAGTTAAACAATCTGAGACTGTTCTACACTAACGAATCCAGTCCTGAACTAGAACTGGAGTTAGACCTGATTCAGGTTGCTAATATCTATCAGTGGACTCCAAATCAACTGACAAATATCCGCTTGAACGGCATGATTAACGGGAGTCCGATTAACTTAAATTCGGATGCCCGCCCTCTCCCCGCCCGTAAAGAGTTTTCAGTTAATCTACAGCTTACAGAGCTGGAACTAGGCCCAATTTCGCGTTTATTTGATCGGCGATTAAAGGGGCGCTTAAATAGCGATGTTAACCTAAATATTTCATTTGAAAACAATACATTAGAAGCAACTCAAAAAGGCATGGTTGAGGTCGAAAAGCTATCCTATTTTGACCATGAACGACGATTTGATATGCAACGCCTGCGTTGGCAGGGCCAGGCATCGGAGAAGATAAGATTCACGACAACCTCCGATCAACGACCTCAAATTCAGTTGATATCCACCGATTTTTCATTGAACAGTGAGGACACACAGTATACCGATGTTACGGGAGAGTTCCGGATAGATCAGATGAGTCTCTCCCCTAACCTGACGCTCGATATCCCTGAATCGATATTTACTTTTTCAGCTTCACCGAGCATTAAAAATATAACTGCCAATATTTCGAACCAACAGTTTTCAGCAAGCGATATCGACGCTGTAATAACAGGAAATGGCTCACTTGCTCACGGCAATCTGCCAAATAAATTAATCTCAGATCTCGTTGTAACAACCAACCTGAACCTTACTGAATTAAGCCATAAAGTAGATAGTCAGACACTGATTATTGACCAGTTAAGCGGATCACCCGAGATCAGATTTAATAGTAAAACTCAGTTGGAACAGATCCAGACGATGTTTGCATGGCAGGACTTTGTGCTCAATCGCTCAGGGGACCTATTATCCGTAAATTCTAAGGGTGGCAAAGGGAGTATTAATTACGGAACGCAACAGAAAAACCTGACCGAGGTTAGTCTGACGTTTGATTCTCCAACGTTATTAATCACCAGGCAGAATCAAGCTGTAACTGCTGAAAGCTTTATGACCTCGGTGATTGCCACTCTGGATTCCGACAGCAAACTGACCGGGCTTGAACTCGATGTGAGTACATCCGCAGCGACGATTAAGCAACCCAATATTGATGGAGATCTGGGCTGCGTTCGTCTGCAGATTCATGGCAAAGCCGATAACCCTGACAACTGGAACACTACTACAAACCTGACCACAAAAGATCTTCAGATCAAACAGGACGATCTTAGCCTGCAACTTTCAAAACTTTCATTAGCCGGGCCGGTAGCTATAGGCTTGCGGGACGATGAGTTGGAGGCCATCAATATTCACTCGCCGGTCAAGGTCGAGAAGATCCTTCTTACACGTAGTGGAGAGCAGATCGGCATTGATAGCCTTAACCTGACCCCAGATCTCAACGTCTATTTGAAGGCAGGTAGTGTCGATGGTCAGTTAGCGCTGCAAGTGAATAGTCTGGGTGCAGAATCTAAGGATATTATGCAGGCGGCGATCGCTAGCCTAACGTCAGATCTTAAGGTTGGCGTAAAAGATGCGACCTTTGAACTAAAAGGCCCCGTAATACTGAATAATGGTTCATTTTATCGGCAGAACCAGCAGGTTAACCTTGCTTCATTACACAGCAACTGGAACCTGCACTACAGTCCGCCTGGGGTTGAATGGAGTACTGCAGTGACACTGGATGATCTGCGCTATTCGGGTTCAGACAACAGTCTGCGAATTAAGAAAACAGAGGCTCAAACTCAAGGTCTGTACCTTGTTACAGATGATCTGCTCTCGTTTGACCTGAGAGGTGTTAAGCTGAGCAACCTGACTTCTAATACGAAGCACGCTGGTCAACTAAGTATCTCTGCGGCTCAGATTGAGCGTTTTCAGACGACAACTAATAATCTGGCTGCAAAAAATATAACGCTCATTAATTTGAAAAGTCAGTGGCCGGATGAGGACAAGCCGCTGCTAGCATTTGATCGACTGATGCTTAATCGTCTCAACTTCTCAGATAATCAGTTAAATCTTGGTCGTTTAACCTCCTACGGCACCGCACTCAACCTAGAAAAAAGTGCGGATGGACAGCTCAACCTTACGCGGGGAGTTGAGTCCATAGCAGAAAATAATGGCCAACCGGGGAAAAGTGAGTCTGTGTCCAGCAGTGCTACACCCGATTCAAAACTGAGGTTCTCACTTGATCATGCAGAGGCTAATCAGGGGTTAGTATTGAATTATACCGATCGTTCAACTGATACCCCGCTAAGCCTTGAGTTAACCGCAAACCGATTGGTTTTAGATAACTACAAACCCGGCGACTCAAAACCTGCTACTTTGACGTTTGAAGGCAGCATCAATGAGCAGTCAGTAATAACCTTTGATGCAAGTCTCCAGAACACCGCAAAACTGTCTAACGGCGAATGGGATGGTCAAATCCATCAACTCTCTTTACCGTCTATTAGTCCAATTATACAGTCTATGTTTGGATATCAGGCGCGAAGCGGCACACTGGAACTCAGTTCAACCGGTAAGATTATCGATGATCAAATTGATGGTAATAACCATGTAAAACTGACCCGATTCGAGGTGCAGCGCTTAGAGAACGATCGGGCAGCACTGACGGACAAGGTATTTACCATGCCACTTTCCAGTGCCATATCACTGCTTGAAAACAAAGATCGCACGATCGTACTTGATCTTCCGGTATCCGGAGACACCGCAGATCCAAGATTCAGTTATCAGAATATTATTCAACGCGTTGTCACTCAGGGAGTAAAAGAAGGTGCATTGGCGCTCCTCAGCCGCTCACTTCAGCCATACGGTGCACTGATCAGTATCGCGTCTGCCGTCGCTGATGCCGATCGTACCGGTCGTTTTATCAAACTACAGCCAATGCAGTTTGATAATACAGAATCTACACTCTCAGCCGAAGCTATGGATTACGGAATCAAGTTAGCTGAAATGATGAAGCAGAGACCCGGATTAAGTCTGGAGGTTTGTCCAGTTACGGTCTTGCGTGAGGAGACAAATATACAGAGCAGAATCACAGTCGAGTTACGCGGTTTCTTTGGCGGGGTTGATGAACAGAAAGTTAAAGAAAAAACGGCGGAGGCGATTAAACAGTTAGCCGATGAACGGGCAAATAACATACACAACTATCTGACCCAGCATGGTATTGCAGCTAACCGTCTGATAAGCTGCCTAGCCCGCACCGGTGTTACCGATGGCGCTCCCAGAGTTGAGCTTGCTTTTTAGGCAAACTCAACTGACTCAGAGAAAGATTTACCGGGTTGTGTGCTCTACTTCGATCAACA
>JBFEXW010000151.1:0-5633 GCA_041562495.1 Marinobacterium sp.
CGGCCGATGAACCCGATACAGCTGCGAAGATGCCGCAGCTAAGAATGTTCACATGCAGCAACTTGCCGGGGAGTTTACCCAACCAGGGAGAGAGGCCTTTAAACAGATCCTCGGAGAGACGGGTGCGAAACAGAATCTCACCCATCCAGATAAACATCGGAAGGGCCGTCAGTGACCAGGCTGTACTTGCCCCCCAACTTGAGGTCGCGAAGAGCAGGCCAATCTGGTCGTTGCCCGATAGGTAGAGCCCAAATATGGCCACCGCCAGCAGTGACAAAGAGACCCAAAGACCAGCTGCCAACACCAGCAGCATAAACAACGCAAGAGTAATCGAGAGCGCAGTGATTTCCATTAGGACTCCTCCAGTTTGAGCTCATCTTCATGCGCTCGGTAGGAGGGTTCACGCCCACGCAGCATCCCAACGACATCATCTAAAACCGCTAGATTAAGGGCTACACAGCCCAAACCCAGGGGTATCTGGGGTATCCATAACGGGATCGGGATGTAGCCGTAGCTCACATCATTGAAGACATAAGACTCCCAAATCAGGTGGATCGAGTAGACACTCATAAATGATGTCAGACCGAGCGCCAGCAGAAGCACGAAGGCCTCCATTACTCTGGCTAACTTTTCCGGCACTCGGTGGATCAACAGGGTTACCCTGATATGCCCCCCCGTGCGGAAGGTGTAGGCCAAACCCAGAAAGGTTGCTGCTGCCAGGCAGTAGCCAGAGAAGTCCTCCGCGGAGGGCACAATGAATCCAAACATTCGCCCGACAATCTGCGCCAGGATGATTAGCATAATGAGAATGATGCAGATCCCTGCGCCATATCCCGAACTAAGGTAGAAGTACTCTCTTATACACTTCATAGGGGGGACCGCTTAGCTGGACCACCGATCGAACTGGGATCGGTGGTCAGTCGTTTAACTTAGTTAGCGTATGCGCTGAGAATAGCGGAGACCTCTTCAGGAGCTTCAGCTTTCCACTCGCCAACCATTACATCGCCGATCTCCTGCAGAGCAGACATCAGTTCAGCACTGGGTGCACTAACCTGTATGCCATTCGCTGCCAAAGTCTCGGTGTCCGTCTTGGCCTGCGCGCGCACGCCATCCCAGCCTTTCGCCTCAGCTTTGGCCGCTGCATCCATGATCGCCTGCTGTGTCTCGGCACTCAGGCGTTTAAAGGCGCGGGTGTTCGCAACAACGACGTTTTTTGGAATCCATGCTGCAATATCCGTGTAATGCGACAGATAGTCCCAGGCCTGACCATTGGCACCTGTAGAGGGTGAGGTGATCATCGCATGTATAATACCGGTGCTGAACGCTTGAGGAATCTCAGGCACCTGCACTGTCGTTGGCGTGGTATTCATCAGATCTGCAAGGCGCGATGTAGACGGGCTGTAGGCACGCATCTTGAGCCCCTGAAGATCTTCAAGTTTCTCCACGGGCTTTTTAGTGTAGAGGCTCTGCGCTGGCCATGGCACCGTGTAGAGAAGTGTCATTCCCTCGCGTTCAAGTTGCTTTTCAACCTCTGGACGCGCGGCGTTCCAGAGCTTCTCCGCATCCTCGTAGTTGGTCGCGAGGAACGGGATGTTATCGTGTTTAAATACTGGGTGTGTGTTACCCATGATCCCTATGAATATCTCACCCAGCTGAACCTGACCGGTCTTCACTGCACGTGGAATCTCCGGATGCTTGATCAGCGAAGCGCCTGAATGCACGGTTACATCGATTTCACCGTTACTTGCAGCACTGATCTCTTCAGCGAACGCGTACGCGATCTTTGTTGGGAGGTTTGCGTCACCGTATGGCGTCGGCATATTCCACTTGGCTGCGTGTACGCCGCTGGCCGCAAGGCTGGTTGCAAGAACTGCGGTATATGCAAATTTCTTTAGCATGGTTGATCTCCAGTTTTTTTTATTAGTGCCTGTATCTGGCGGTTTTATAGCACCGAGAGCTCCTCATTAAGCAGCTCGGTAATGATCATTTTTCCTGGAATATGGGTAATCGCAAAAGGCAGTTTAGCCCCCTCGAGCGCGACCTGAGTAGTAACGCCGCAGCCCCAGTAGACAGGTATCTCGTCCTCGTAAATCTCTACAGGGTCACCAAACTCCGGCGCACTTAGGTCACGAATACCAATGAGGGATGGGGATCCCAGATGCACTGGTGCGCCATGTGCTTTTGGCAGACGCGTTGTAATTTGGACCGCCCTGATCGCATCTTTGGGGCTGAATGGTCTCATAGTCACTACCAGATCACCCTTGAACGGGCCTGCTGGTTTGGTTGGGATATTGGTGCGATACATTGAAACATTCGAGCAACTATCGACGTTGCGAACCGGTATGCCGGCAGACTGAAGTGCGTCCTCAAACGAAAAGGAGCATCCCAACACAAAGGTTACCAGATCATCTCGCCAGACAGCGTGGAGATCGGTAATTGTTTCAGCTCGTTGTCCATCTCGAAAGACCAAATATTCGGGAATGTCGGTTCGGATGTCCAGATCACGTCCCAGCGCTGGCATGCTCGGATCTCCCGCTTCAGAAACAGAGATCAGCGGGCAAGGCGTCGGATTTTGCTGGCAGAATTTATAGAAGTCTTCGGCGTAGGACGCCGGTAAGATAACCACGTTCCCCTGCACGAACCCTGGGGCCAGACCTGAGGTTGTTCCAGTATAGCTGCCGCTGCGGATGGCAGAACGCTGTTCACGGGAGTTATCCAGTAAGCCTTGTTTATATTTTGAATATGCTTTCATTTTCTCCGCATTCCAAACGTTTAGAAACTATTTATCTAAGACTAACGGAGTTTCGCTTCATGTCGAATTATAATTTGTTACTATAAATTATAAATAAAACTTATCATTTAACCCGGTATTCAGCGGCAATCTCAACTGCACGCGAGCAAGCCCGGCGCACCAGATAGTTTGGCGGCACGGTTGCGTATGAAGCGGTAAAAAACAGCTCCCGTGGCTCCCACTCAACGCTTAGACGTACTAACTCTCCACGCTCAAGTTCACTCTGAATAACGGCCGAGGGAAGTGCGGATATCCCGACACCATCCAAGGTCATTTTCATGGATGCAGCAAGCGAACTGGATGAGAAGAATCGTGTTGGAGTGCCTTCTATCTTTTTAAACCTGTTACTGATCTCTGCAAAGGGCTTGGTGTTCTTCGCATAAGTAATGATAGGCCAGTTTTGCAGATCGGCCAGTCGCAGACAGCGGTTCGGAAGATCAAGTTTGGGACTCGCCACCCAGTGCACTGGGAAACTGCACAAATCCTCATTCACAATTTGAGGTTCACTGATTGGACCCATCAGGAAAGCGAGATCGATTGAGTGGTCAATCAGCGATGCACGCAGATTACTGGTGACATCAACAGTCAGTTCTATGTCTAGATTAGGCATCTCTTCGTGCAGCGCCGTCATCAATGAAGGAAGCCAAGAGTGAACGATCGTCTCTGAAACCCCGAGCCGTAGTAGCCCCGCCTGTTGAAGCTCCGAATCGGCCCGCTGTCGCAATTGATTCGACATGAAGACGATCTTCTCTACGTAAGGCAGCAGTTCCTCTCCTTTCGCTGTCAGCCGAATGCCGCCAAGACCCTGCTCACGCTCGAATAAGCGACATCCGAGCTCCTCCTCAAGCGCACTGATTCGATTGGAGACAGCAGGCTGGGTGGTAAACAGCCGCTCAGCGGCCTTGCGGAAGCTACCCAATGTAGATACCAGAAGAAAGGTTTCCAGCCGTTTGTAGTTCACCCTGCACTCCTGTGCCGTGCGCTGAGCATAGCATTGGTCTTATACACACCGGCTTTTTGCCGCATGCCTTCGAGTCAGTTAAGTAGACGAATATACGACAATGAAATCAAGTGGGGTTGAGATTCGTGAATCGCCACCAGTTCAGCATTCAACAGTTAATCGCGTTAAATACGATTCAACACTGAAGGTAATGCTTCGGCTTTAAACACCTTCAACCACTCCCAGCCTTCCTACTTGTCGAACACACCATACTCATAAAGATGTGTGTAATGCTATAGCATCGACCAGGATTTGTGGCCAGAGATTAGAGCCACTTGTTGTATCTGCTCCCCGAGTTCGAAATAGTGGCTGATGCCTTCATGCCGAAGATCATGAAGGCGAATATCAACCCCCGCCCAATTGCGAGCTTTTCGAAATTGGTTTCCAATGATTCGGGCATCATATGGAAATATGAACTCGTCGACGCCTGGCATCAGATCGATAATCGCCATTGCTCTGGGATGTAAAATGCCCCACACGTCGTTACCGACTTTCTCGCGAGGGTGCTTCATATCCCAAACTAGAATTCGGGTTGCGATCTTTGTCCAAGTCGTCCCAGCGAAGTCGAGTAACCTCAGCCACACGTCGAGCACTAAAAATCAAAAAAGAACGATGAAAAGCATAGGGGTGGGACTCAAGGTGTTGCAGCCACTCCCAGTCTTTTCACGAGTCCAGAAAGTCATTATTTTGCTGAGATCTTCGACGGAGACCCGGTTTTTACGAGCCTCCGATTTTCCAACATAACCCTTCATCCAAGCAGAAACCGCTGCTTTCTCGATTTCTTTTATTGATACGGGCACTCCCCAGTCTACCCAAGCATGTTTTAACATCGTTCTAAGATAAGCCAAGTCATCTTTCACTCTGGCGGGAGAGCACTTAATTAGACGCCCATCGACCGTTCGCGCGCCCTTGAGCCGCTCTTTAAAGTACTCGATGTAATCTTTAGCAACTGCAGTTCTGAGTTTGATCGTTAGTCGCACCGGATGTGTACTCATCGCTCGCAAAGACTGAGCTTTTGAGCGACCAACGCCTCTAGGAGAGTTCTCAAGATCATTCAGATAACGTTTGTAGACCTAGGCGGCTAATGTCATCGTTCTCCGATGGAATCCCATGAGTCGAAATTTCGTCCTCATGTTTCATCGCCCAAACTTCAGCAGCTTTTTTAGAATTGAAGGTTTGGGCCTTAGAGTATATGACTTTGCCCTCCTCCTTCACTCTCACTTGAGCACGATATTTGATATAATCACTTCTGCGAATTTTTGTAACTGTTGCCATCAATTTGCCTCTGAGTGCTTCCGATCTTCGAGGTGTAGTCAAATCCGTTTGCTTTCGGTGCTACCAACACATTTGGTAGCACCATTGGAAGCACCGGCTGTGAAAAAAGCCTGAAAACCCACTAAAACGACAGAAAAAGTGCTACATAAAAAAGACCTTAAAAATACGAAAGATACTTTATTTTCAAACACTTATCCGTCACGAAGGTTCTCTGTCGCTCCGATGATGGACTGGACGACATCCGACTGTCGTGTATTCCACCGTCTGATCAGTCAGCACGCACTACTTTATACCGAGATGGTGACGACAGGTGCGCTGCTGTATAACGATCCTGCCCGGTTTCTCGACTACCACGCATCAGAGCATCCGGTTGCCCTGCAGTTAGGGGGTAGCCGACCAGATGAGCTGGCGAAGTGTGCCAAGCTGGCCGAAGACTGGGGATACGATGAGGTCAATCTCAACGTAGGTTGCCCCAGTGACCGGGTTCAGAACAATATGATAGGCGCCTGTCTGATGGCTCACCCAGACCTAGTTACTGAGTGTCTTGGGGCGATGCAGGCGGCGACA
>JBFEXW010000152.1:0-5602 GCA_041562495.1 Marinobacterium sp.
ATTACCATAGGATCACCGAGTATCAGAAGATCGGGAGGCAAGGTGATATGTCCCATATTGTTCATCAACCCGAGCATAAACACAGCTGCATACAGATTGATGCCGCTCGCCCAGGCAACACCCATTGACAGCGCCAGAACGCTAGAGATCTCAGTCAGTTGCTCCATCCGCTACTCCGTAAAACGCCTTACTACTCTTTTTCGGCGTTAGATTTCTGTATTTTTGCGAGATCAGAGGCTGGGATAATGTGCGTACTATCCGCAGCAGAGTCATAGTGGATCAGCGCTTCACCGGTAAGTAGCTGCTGCTTTACCTGCTGTACCCGTTCATCCAGACTCACCTCCTGTTCACCATAGTCGGTTCCATCGCGGGTGACAAACTCCTCGATCATGCCCAGAAGCGCATCTTCAGATAACATATTAGCCGGTATAATCATTGTAAGCCTCTGTTTAATCCTGTTACGAGCTACTCAACCCCTGAGATTCCAGCATTGCAATAAATTGCGCTTCGTCAATCACTTTTACACCCAACTGCTCCGCTTTTGTCAGCTTAGAGCCCGCTCCGGGTCCTGCGACCAGAACGCTGGTTTTGGCTGATACGCTACCACTAACCTTAGCACCTAACTGCTGAAGCAACGCTTTAGCTTCATTACGTCCCATAGACTCCAGTGTACCGGTAAGCACCCAGGTTTCCCCCGCCAGAGACTGGGCTTCGGTCTGATCTGCCCTCTCCGACTCCCAGTGGATACCGAACTCAAGCAGTTGGGCCTCAAATTGACGCTGCTCTTCGACCCAGTCAGCATCGGCCAATTTAGCCGCCACGCCCGCTTTACCGCGGGCGCTCAGTTTTGGAACGGAAGCCAAACGATCCGTATCGGTCTGCAAAAACGCATCCAGTGTACCGAAATAATCAGCCAGCTGTTTTGCCCCTGTCTCTGCAACCGAAGGAATAGCCGCCTGATTAATCAGTCGATCAAGCGTCATACAGGCCTTCAGGGAGTTTGCAATCTCCGTCTGCTGTTCGAGCTCGACTCCCTCATTCAGCAGGTTATCCATAACCTCAGCATTATGGGAGTCCTGACAGAAATGGTAGATCTCATAAGCCACTTCCAGACCCACCTCAGGGAGGCAGACGAGTGTTCGTGGCAGCGCTTTTCTGACACGCTCCAGCGTTCCCAGATGACTGGCCAAAATACGAGCTGTTTCCTCTCCGACCTCAGGAATACCCAGCGCATAGATAAATCGTGCCAAAGTAACCTGTTTACTATCAGCTATAGCATTTATCAGGTTTGACGCTGAGGTTTCAGCATAACCTTCCAGACCCAGCACCTGATCTTTGGTCAATCGATAGAGATCGGCAGGTGACCGGACCAGTTCAAGATCGACCAGCATCTCGATCGCTTTCTCACCCAGCCCATCGATATCCATCGCTTTTCGAGAAACAAAGTGGATCAGCGCCTGCTTCAACTGGGCCGTACAGGCCAGACGACCTACGCAGCGATAGATCGCGCCCTCTGCATGTGTCTCTTTACCTTTACCCCGTTTAACCAGGCGGGTACGCTCTATCTCAGAACCACAGACAGGACAGTGATCCGGAACGCTGATAGCGGTTTCTTCGCCTGTACGCTGTTCAACCACCACCTTCACGATCTGCGGAATCACATCCCCGGCGCGGCGCACAATAACCTGATCCCCTGCGCGGACATCGAGACGGGCAATCTCATCCATATTGTGCAGTGTCGCGTTACTTACGGTTACACCGCCGACAAACACGGGCTCCAGACGGGCTACAGGCGTTACCGCACCGGTTCGACCCACCTGAAAATCCACCGCAATGAGTCGGGTACTCTGCTCCTGAGCCGGAAACTTGTAGGCGGTAGCCCACCTGGGATCGCGAGACCGGAAACCCAGCACCGACTGCTGATCGCGCGAATCGATCTTCAGTACAACGCCATCAATATCGTAAGGCAGCGAATCGCGTCGTGCGCCGAGACGTGAAATGTAATCGAGACAGGCGTCCAGACCATCAAGCTGTTCAAGCTCAGGACTGATCTTCACACCCCAGCTACTGAGTCGTCGCTGAGTTTCGATATAGCTATCAGGCAGCTCACCACTGCTGGTACCCAGTCCATAACAACAAAATTCAAGCGGACGACTCGCGGTAATTTTCGGATCAAGCTGTCTGATACTACCGGCAGCTGCGTTTCGCGGGTTTACAAAAACCTTCTCTCCGGCCGCTCTGGCACGCTCGTTCATCGCATCGAAGCCGGCTTTAGGCATATAGATTTCGCCACGAATTTCGAGCCGTTCCGGCCAGCCTTCGCCCATCAGCTTTAGTGGAATGCTCTTGATCGTCCTGACATTCAGCGTGATATCTTCACCCGTGGTGCCATCACCCCGCGTTGCGCCGCGAACCAACACGCCCTGCTCATAGAGCAAACTGACCGCAAGACCGTCTAGTTTGGGTTCTGCACTGATACTGAGCTGATCCTGAGTTTCCAGCCCCTCCTGAGCGCGCTGGTAAAATGCCGCAATCCCCTGATCATCAAACTGGTTACTCAGACTCAGCATAGGCAGTTCATGCTGAACCTCTGAGAAGCCGGAGTCAGGTTTGGCACCTACTCGTTGCGTAGGCGAGTCGACAGTAATCAGCTCAGGATGCGCTTTCTCAAGTGATTCAAGTTGCTGATAGAGGCGATCATAATCCGCGTCAGTAATCTCGGGATCGTCAAGCACGTAGTATTTATATGCGTGCAGACTTAACTGTTCACGCAGTTGTTTGATCTGATTCTGTGGATTTTCCATGCAGCATTATCAATAGCAAGATAGGATCAGCAGAGCTATGCTCCGACAATCTCGGTTAACGAGCTCTGCGACTTTGGGAACGTTTCTTTAGCTGGTAGCTCTGCACACGTTCACGGTAATGCTCTTTGGTTTGCGGGCGTAATACGGAATGCTCACCATCAAGAAGATCTGCATCCAGATGTTTGGCCAGAGTTTCAGCCGTAGCCAACATACAGTCAAAGGCGTGCATAGGTTCACGAGGTTCAGCCAGCGACATAAAGAAGCTCACCGCAGGGGTTTCATAATCACCTATCTTTTCCAGATCGAATGAACCCGGCTGAATCGCATCGCTCATACTGAACTGAATAGGTGAACGCTCACTCTCATCTTCATAACGATGAAAGAGTGATAGCTGTCCAAACTCCATACCACAGGCTTCAACAATGCTCTTTAGTGATGCACCGGGCAGACGCTGGCCTTTCTTGGCAACAACCAGAATAACAAGCGCGAGTTCTGGATCGGAGAAATCCAACTCTCTGGGCTGGCGTCTATGAGAACCGCTGTTAAAGCCCACCTTCACAGCCGACTGTTCTTCTGTCGCCAGCTCTGATTCAACCAAGGATCGGTTGTTATCTGTAGCAGACTTCTCGCTGGCAAGTTCAGTCCGGTCAGCTTCGGCGACCAGCGATTCTATATCCTGTAACGGCTCATTTTCATCCACCTGCTCAAGCAGTTGATCAAAAAGATTACCGGTAGGCTGAAGATCCGACTGCTGAGACGGCACCTTTTTCGAACGGAGCTTAGGGTTAGGCCTAACAAGCTTCTCCTGCTCAGCACTCTGATCCATCAGTTCATGAATTGGACGATCGAAATCCAGATCAGACAGCGCAAACAGATCATCAACCTCGCCCAGCGCGCCCTGATCGTCAGCTTTCTCAGATAGCTGGGCGTTAGCGGCCTGATCAGCGCTAGAATCCGCAACCTGAGCGTTCTCAGGCTCCATATCCAGATCTGCCAGCGGTTCCTCAGTTATCAGGTTTGCAGGATCATTGAGTTCAGTCTCGCCAGATTGATCATCAGACTCATCCAGAACAAGTTCGGTTGAACTCAACTCAAGCGACTCAAACTCCAGCACTGCGTTCTGATCAACCTCGTCCGGTTCAGAAAGCGTTTCAGCCGTTCTCTCCTCGTCTGCCTCGGCAAACGACTCATCGGCTGAAAGCTCCATAGAGATCGGTTCGACTGCGTCAAAATCGCGTGTGGATTCAGGGAGTTCAGTTGAGGCAGACAGATCGGCCTGGGGATTATCCGAGTCGGAAAGCTCCATCGCCTCGGAGGTCAGACCAACCTCAACCGACAGATCAGGCTGTTCACTACGCTCAACGATCTCTTCAAAGGATTCTGTCACCACAGAGTCGGAACTGACAGAGCGCGGTTTAGAGACCAGATCACCGTCATCCATCACCGCTTCGATCATAGCGTCAGTATCACGCTCTGCTCGCATACCCGCGATCAGCGCACTTTCGCGGTCGAGATTCTGCTGAAGCTCCGACACCGCCTGTTCAACCAATCCACCCTCTGAAATCTGATCAGACGCTAATGCCCGCTCTATCTCTGCAGGAACCTTTTTACGCGCACCGCCATTAGGAAGTTCTGGGTTATGGTTATCGCTTTCAGAGCCGATCCCCTCCATACTGGGATCGATATCCATTCGAATCTTGCCATGCCGCCGGCTAATACGGCGCCAGCCATCAAACAGGATCAGGCCGACAAGGAGAACCCCACCGACGATCAGCCATTCACGTAGTCCCATTTAAGCAAGATCCTTGCACATAGTTCTGCCACTCTTATCAGATGTGACTACTGTACAACCTCTTGGACCACTAATTCCAGTGGCTTTTCAACTCCTTTGGTTGCAACAGGTCCAACCTTGGCGATCATATCACCCGGCTGAGGCGTGACATTGCCACTGAGGCTAATCCGCACACTGACCACCACCTCATCAACCGATGACAGACGCCCCATTGGCGACATCGCCTGAGCATCGGAAAGTTCTATCGACTTAGGCAGATCAGCAACCGTCAGACGCACCGCTGCCAGTGGCATACCACCGGATGGTCGACGCGCCACCAGAAAGACCGGCGTATCAGGTGACAGACCCGGCTTCAGCGCATCCGCTATAGAGATATTCACCGGGATACGTGCCATTTCAGGTAGCTTGATATCGCTGACATCTTCACCCAGTGCGACAAGTTCATCACGCGCACGGGTAATCCCGGTACGATAGGCATCAGCTGTATCACCCTCTGCATTCACCAGTGCCTTCAACCAGTAACCGATCGCTTCACGGTAGGACCTACGTTCAAAGGCATCAATCCCTTTTAGCCCCAGCGCAGTGATCTCGAAAGGTTCGACCTTAAGTGTCGCTTCAACCTTTGCTTTGACTGCATTGGTCATGCCGCCTTCGGCAAAGAACATCGCCTGAGCTACCTGCCCCATCACTGATGCATACTGAGGATCCTTATCTGTCAGCAGGCTCTCTACCTTCTTCAGCGCGACCAGTCCTTCATCATACTTCTGCTGACCAATCAGCGTAGAACCCAGGATATACCAGCCTTCAGGATTCTCCGGATTCGCTTCAAGCTCAAGTTTAAGCTGAGCGATCGCTTCCTCCAGCGTTGGCTGGCGACCATTAAACGGATCCTTCGGTAGATTCATCGCAACGGCAACCTGAGGCGCACTACCAACCTGCATATACACACCGAGCGCAACAACAGGAACCGCTATAGCCATCAGAACGGCGGTAATAAATTCACGAG
>JBFEXW010000153.1:0-5590 GCA_041562495.1 Marinobacterium sp.
AGTGCCCCAGCGAGCCTAACAGGCGCTTCAGCATCTCCGGCACAAGTAGTTGCCGATCGATTTTAATTGCCAGATTATCATCAACCTCCAGAAAAACAGCGTTACGCGTTTTATCAACAGCCGTGACCCTTCCGAAAGCAACAACAAAACCGCCCTGATCAACCCCTCCGGCCGAAACTGGAGAGAACTGCCAGACCCCAAGCTTCTGTCGGCGCGCGTCGCGCTCCGCAGCCAACAAACAATCCACAAGTTGCAGATTAGGTGCGATCGCGACCGCCCAACCTAGCCCTGAGGCAATCAGTTTTTCAGCAACGGGCCGACCATCGATCAGCAAATATCCCAAAGACCGACCATAGTGATCTCTGGGATCCTGCGCTGACACCCAGATGATTTCATCTGCGTCAGTCAGCCATTGCTCGAGCGCAACCTTAGCTTCGATTGCAAAGAGATCAGGTTCACCCGAACCATAATGGATCTCTGGTGTATTAATACCTGCAAATCTAAGCTTCTGTCGAGACTCGGTAAGCAAAGTATCGCCATCGATTACCCGAGCTGGAACTACCCTCTCCCTGTGACCAGACGGCAAACAATCTGACGCATAGCCAGAACCGGAGAGAGAATATACAAAAATAAAAAAAGCACTCTCAAGGAGTGCTTTTTTCACAATGTGCACAAAGCGCGTCTTATTTTTTCAGACTACGAGAGCCGAAGCGCTTATTGAAGCGATCGACGCGACCACCAGACTGAGCTTCTTTCTGCTTACCAGTGTAGAAAGGGTGGCACTGGCTGCATACGTCGACCAGCATATCGCTGCTCATAGTAGAGCGAGTTTTCATTACGTTACCGCAAGAACAGGTGATAGTAACGTCAGTATAATTTGGATGGATACCAGCTTTCATTGTTGGCTAACCTCAATTTAAAGTGATGTGCCGCCACCTGATCCGATAGCGCTCCGAGTTTAGGAGTCCCTTGATCGTCCAGGCACCGCACGACCGGTGATTTTTTAACCACCCCGAATGTCGAGGCGCGGGATTATACTCTCGATAGATCGTAACAACAACAGTTACATCGGTTGCGCCGGCGCTCTTATATCTCCTAGACTAGGAGTCCCTCAATCTGAGATCTGTTGCCAAGTCGATGATCCTGCGCGTGGCACTGCCAGTGCCAATCAATCAACTCTTTGATTACCTGCCCCCCAATATCACGGAGATCACTCCCCATGCGGGCATGCGCGTTCGTGTACGCTTTGGGCCACGCCTGATGATTGGACTCATCGTTGACGTCGTGCAAGAGTCCGACTATCCAACCGACAAACTCAAGGCAGCAATAGAGCTACTGGACAAAGAATCGCTGATAGACAGCGACCTGCTGAATCTGGGAGGCTGGGCAGCTCGTTACTACCAGCACCCGATCGGCGATGCATTGCTGAATCTGCTCCCTCTGTTCGCGCGTAAGGAGGCTGATCTAAGCCTGCCGACCGAGGAATACTGGAAAGTCTGTACCGGCGCCAGTCTCGATGCTCTTCCCAAGCACGCCATTAAACAGCGCGGTCTGTTGAGTCTCCTGACCGATACGGGCACGCCCTGCAGCTTAACATCACTGCGTGATTCCGGTTTTGAACGTACGCAGATCAATGCACTTATTGAAAAGCAGCTGATAGAGCTCTGCTCACCCCCGGAAACCAACAGTGATACACGTTCGACGCAACCCTCATCATCATTTTTTGATCTCAGCTCCGAGCAAAATAACGCAGTAGAACAGATCAACCTGTCGCAGGGCTTCAAAGCATTTCTTCTGGCCGGAGTCACAGGTTCAGGAAAAACAGAAGTCTATTTCCGGGCGATCGAGAAACAGCTCAACGCGGGTAAGCAGGCACTGGTACTGGTTCCGGAGATCGGGCTTACACCCCAGTTGATGGCACGATTTCAGGCAAGATTTAGCTGTCCGATTCTCTGTATGCACTCCGGGATGAGTGATCGCGCGCGCTATCAGGCCTGGTTTGCTGCAAAATCCGGCCATGCAAAGATACTGATCGGCACCCGCTCCTCGATCTTTGTCCCTCTTAAAGACCCCGGCATTTTGCTGATTGATGAAGAGCACGACAGTTCACTGAAGCAGCAGGATGGATTTCGGTATCACGCCCGCGATCTTGCTCTGGTTCGCGCAAAACAACTACAAATTCCAATTGTACTGGGTAGCGCAACGCCCTCGCTTGAATCACTGAGCAACGCACAGGCGGGCCGCTACCAATTGCTTGAACTAACACAGCGAGCGGGTGGAGCCAGCGCACCAACGCTGAAGCTACTCGATATCCGGCACGAACCACTGGACTCCGGGCTGGCCGCCGATACCCTCAGCGCAATCCGCAGTCACTTGTCGGCTGGCAATCAAGCCCTGGTGTTTATCAACCGGCGTGGATTCTCGCCATCACTGGTGTGCAGAAGTTGCGGCTCACCGGTCGACTGTCTCAGGTGTGATGCGCATATGACGCTGCACCGCAAGCCACCCCGACTGCACTGCCATCATTGCGACCGGCAAACCCCAATCCCCAAGGCCTGTCACCTTTGCGGCTCAGCCGATTTTCACCCTTCCGGATCCGGTACTGAACGTATCGAGGGCAGGCTCACTGAGCTTTTCGCCAACGTTCCGGTACACCGGGTCGACCGGGACAGCACGCACTCACGTACTGCGTTTGACCGACTAATGACCGAGGTGAACAAAGGGGAACCCTGCATTCTCGTTGGCACGCAGATGCTAGCCAAGGGACACCACTTTCCAGCAGTCACGTTAGTCTGCATTATCAATGCCGACGCAGGACTGTTCAGTGCGGATTTTCGCGGTATGGAGCGAATGGCTCAGTTGACGCTTCAGGTTGCCGGGCGTGCCGGGCGTGAAAACCGCCCCGGAACAGTGCTTTTGCAGACCCAGAATGCTGACCATCCACTGCTACAAACCCTACTTGATCAGGGCTATATGGAGTTTGCCGCAGAGGAGCTGACATCTAGACGCCTGGCTGGACTGCCTCCTTATACTCATCAGGCGATTATTCAGGCTGAAGCAAAAAAACAGGGCTGGGCAGAAGCCTATCTGATGCGCATCAGGCAGTATCTGGACCAGCTCCAGCAACCGGAACTAATGCTTAGCGGCCCCTTCCCGAATCAGATGGAGAAACGTGCCGGCTTTTTTCGCGCACAACTCATACTCACCACTGTTAACCGGCAACGTCTGCAGCAGGTACTAACCGAATTGCGCCGCTGGATCGATACTGATACGGAGCGCTCAAGAGTACGCAGTTGGATCGATGTTGATCCGATCGACAGCTACTAAACCGGGACAGAGATACACAATCACAGGACTCGATTGACGCACGTAGACAGGGCCGGTGGAATTTACCCCCGGTCGGGCGATATAATGGCCGACTAATTTTCTGGCCGAACCAGCTCAATCCCCATAGAGTAGATCGATGAAAGAACAAATCGCTCAGTTACTTGAGAGCGCACTTCAGTCTTTGACTGCGCAAAATATTATCCCAGCGGAGTTATCACCCAATATTCAGGTTGAAAATACGCGTGACAAATCTCATGGTGACTTCGCAACCAATCTTGCGTTGATGCTAGCCAAGCCTGCGAAAACTAATCCAAGAGCTCTGGCTCAACAGATTTGTGATGCACTTCCAGTGTCGAACGCGATCAACAAAACGGAGATTGCGGGCCCCGGCTTTATTAACTTTTTCGTCAATGACGCTGCGATCTACTCGGTAATCGGTGATGTACTTGAGCAGGGCAAAGACTTTGGACGGATAGAAACGAGTGGCGCACCTGTTCAGGTTGAGTTCGTCTCTGCCAACCCAACAGGGCCACTGCATGTCGGTCATGGCCGTGGTGCGGCCTATGGTGCCACTGTTGCCGATCTGTTGACCGCCGTCGGGGTCAATGTTGAACGTGAGTACTACGTCAACGATGCAGGCCGCCAGATGAATATTCTCGCTGTCTCTGTCTGGCTTCGTTACCTTGAACTGCTCGGCGCCACTCTCCAGTTTCCGGCCAATGGCTATCAGGGTTTCTACATTCGAGATATCGCACATGACCTGCAAAAAGACGTAGGTGAACGTCTGCAGCGCTCTATCGATGAGGTATTCAGCGATATTCCGGCTGACGAACCTGCCGGTGGCGATAAAGAGCTGCATATCGATGCTCTGATTGAGCGTGCGCAGCAGTTACTCGGTGATGATTATGCCGTGCTGTTCGATGCAGGACTGGATGCTATTCTGGCTGACATTCGTGAAGACCTTGGCGAGTTCGGTGCCGACTACCAGTGCTGGTTCAGCGAACGCTCACTAACCAGCAGCGGTGATGTTGATGAAGCGCTGAAACGTCTTGATGAGCAGGGTTACCTATACGAAAAAGAGGGCAACCTTTGGTTCAAATCAACCGATTTTGGTGACGATAAAGATCGTGTTGTAAAACGCGCGAACGGACAAACCACTTACTTCGCTTCCGATATCGCCTACCACATGAATAAGTTTGAACGCGGTTTCGACAAAGTGATCAACGTGTGGGGCGCTGACCACCACGGCTACATCACCCGTGTTAAAGCCGCAATTCAGGCGCTGGGCTATGATCCTGAACGTCTGGTTATCAAACTGGTTCAGTTTGCGATTCTCTACCGTGGTGGCGAACGCGTCCAGATGTCGACCCGTTCAGGCTCCTTCGTGACACTGCGCGAACTAAGAGATGAAGTGGGCAGTGATGCCTGTCGTTTATTCTACTTAACGCGCAAAGCTGATCAGCATATGGATTTTGATCTGGACCTTGCAAAATCCGAGTCCAAGGACAACCCGGTTTACTATATTCAGTACGCTCATGCCCGCGTCTGCTCAGTACTTCGCAAGCTTGAATCAGAATCTATGGCCTGGGATCAGGCTCAGGGCCTGGCGTCACTTGACCTTCTTGAGCAGGAAGCGGAGCGTGATTTGGTCACCGCACTGACCAAATATCCGGAAACACTGCAGCATGCTGCGCTCAACTTCGAGCCACACCTGCTATCTAACTACCTGCGTGAACTCGCGTCAGACTTCCACACCTACTACAACAGCCATAAGATGCTGATTGAGGACGAGAAGTTACGTAACGCTAGAATCACACTCTCCTGTGCGGTAAGACAGGTTCTGGCAAACGGTCTGGAACTGCTTGGCGTCAGCGCTCCGGATAAGATGTAAGCCAGATGGCCCGCAAGGACTACGCAAATAAATCCCGGCAGCCCAAAGGGGCTACCCGCCGGGCTCCAGCACAGCGTCAGACAAATAAGACCACCCCGAAAAATCGCACATCGACCGGGGTGGTCGTCATTGCTGTTATAGCGCTGGTAGCATTAGTTGCGCTGGTCTACGCTCTGGTCACGGGAAAACAGGGATCTGCGACTAACCCTGCGCAACCTGCCAGCGCAACTGCACCCAAGCCTGAAGCTAAGCCACGCCAGTCCCAATCCGCTGGCGCAGTACCCGATAAGCCACGCGCACCGGGAGAAAGTCTCCCACTGGACAACGTCGAGCTTAAACAGGAAGAGCGCTTCGGATTCTACAAGCTGCTTC
>JBFEXW010000154.1:0-5570 GCA_041562495.1 Marinobacterium sp.
AAGGTGTTTTAATAACAAAAATCAGGATTTACCGATCGATCGGAACCTGAACTGCTGGAAAGGCGGTATCATCTATCAGATCTACCCACGTAGTTTTTTGACACTACCGGTTCAGGGGTAGGCGACCTGAAAGGGATCACCGCAAATCTCGATTAGTTGGCTTCGCTGGGCGTTAATGCCGTTCGTATCGCCCCCTCTTTCACCTCTCCGATGCAGGACTTCGGCTTTGATGCTTGAGACTACCGTACTATCGATCCTCTGTTTGGCACACTCGATGACTTTAAACAGCTGATAGATAAGGACGTGATGGCTGTCGCACACCGATCCCCTGGACCGACTCAGATCATGGAGGTTTCGCGCTGGTTGAGCCCTGGCTACCGGTCGATCCGAGACACAAAGAGATGGCGATCTCCGTACAGGAGGATGACAAGGACTCAACGCTTCAAGCTGTACGCCAGTTTATCCACTGACGCCAACAGCAACCGGCGATCATTAGTGGCGAACTGGAACTGATTGAAGGTACCGGTGACGCGCTGCTATTTAAACGCATCTGCAATCAGCAAATGCTGCTAGTCGCTATCAATATGACTGGGCACACCATCAGCGTTCCATTTAACGGAACGATTGGTCAGGTTCATAGCGAACATGGATTTTCTGGAAGCCATGCAAATGGCGAGATCCTGGCCCCTGGGTATCAGGCATTTTTTACAGATCTTTAAATCGCTATAGATTCTTCTAAAATGGCAGACCGAATTGTTTCAAGACAGTAGTTATTACACTATGCAATCCACTAAATCGTCTGCCATCTGCCTCTCTGATACCCCTTGGCAGATCAAAGCGCTGCTTATTCTGCAACTATCCTTGTGGACACTGGTACCACTTAGCGTACATACCTCGCTTCCGCTGGACGTTGTAGAGCTTACATCCCTTAGTCAGGAGTGGGTACTAACCACATACAAACACCCAAACCTGCCAGGCTGGCTGCTTGATCTTGCATTCATGGCGACCAACCATATTGAGATCGTCTACCTGCTGTCTCAACTCGCCATTGTGTCCGCTTATTTGGCTATCTTTTTTCTGGCCAAGGAGCTGCTTGATGAACGAAAAGCGATACTTGCCACTCTGCTAACAAGCACTATCTACTACTACCACTGGGCGACGCCTGAGTTTAACCATAACGTCCTGCAGATCCCCCTGTGGGCCTGGTGCATCCTCAGTGCATGGAAAGCGGTTACCCGTAACAAAACGCGCTGGTGGATCACGCTGGGCCTGACAGCCGGGCTCATGCTCAATACCAAATACTCAGCAGGTATACTGCTTTTATTTGTTTTCCTTTGGGTATTTGCAGAACCTAAAGCCAGGTGCCGGCTTTCAACAGCAGGCCCCTGGATCGCCCTGCTAACCTCCCTGTTAATCCTAACGCCCCAGGCCTATTTTCTGTTCGCTGAAGATTTTTTACCTATCAAATATGCCACTGAACGAGCCAAATCAGGTGGTCTGGAACCCGCTATAATATTTCTGGCATCACAACTGATAGACCACCTGTTCTTCTTTGTCCTTATCCTGATTGGCGGCCTTATTGGCAGAAACTGCCTCACACAGCGCACCGCGAACCCTGAAACTCCCAATAAGGGGCGCTTTTTACTCTTCACCGCCATTGCACCGGTAGTGTTCACCGCCGCTTTACCCCTGATTGCAGATATCGGCCTCAAGCCGATGTGGGGCACCCCGATGTTTAACCTGTCCGCAATCGTCTTTCTCTACTGGTTTGGCGGGCGCAGCACAGACAACGGTCGTTTCAAGCGCCTGATAATCGCCTCATACGCCTTAGTCTGCCTGGTTCCCGCTCTGTACCTTGCCGTGCATCTCGTTCAACTCAACCGGGGCGATGCACCCTTAAGAACACTCTGGCCGCAAGCCTCCATCTCAGAAGACCTTCGTGGAGAGTTTCAGAAAGAAACTGGTAACCCCTTACACCTTGTGCTGGGACACTACTGGGATGCCGGACTTGTAGCTGGCCCGTCAAATGAGGTTAGAGTGCTATCGGATGGGGATTCAGTAAAGTCACCGTGGATCAGCCAGAAACTGCTCGACGATCAGGGTTACCTAATCATCTGGCCGTCAAACAAGACGCCGGCGGCATCCCTTGATAGCTGGATTAACAGCGCGATAAGCCATGGACTCATTATCAGGAACAGAGAGTGGCCGTGGACTAGCCAGCCAAACGCAACGCCTGTGAAACTGAGTTATATAATTGTGCCACCTGCAACGGCAGTCAGTACTGCATCTCCGTCAGCAGAGAGGCTTCCAGAGACCTGAGTACTGCCGGATGCCCTGCGATCTGATGCACATCTTCGGCACTACCGGGATGGACCATAAAACAGAGCGTCTGATCAGGATGGGATCGGCACCAGGCCGCCGCATTACCCAACTGACGCCGCAGTTCCGCAACAGCATCCAGCGGCTGCTCCAGCGGTAACACACCAGCGAAACGCTCATTGGTAACAACGCCCTGCCGCGTTGACAGCGTATATATCCCCCGGCCTAACTGATCGATCACACGCTGTTTAAGGCCCTGGATCTCAAGCAATCGCATACTTCTGACCGACACCCCCTTCTCTCTGGCAAAGCTGACCAGCTCTTGCCGAATCCCCCAGAAGGAGTGCACATGCTCATGACCATCTATATAAGCCGGCGCAAAGCCAAACAGGCGCACAAAGGTATCCCACTGCTCCTGCAGCGCCCCCCTGAATGCGTCGCGCCTGAAACCTAGCAGGGCCGCAAGCATCACCTGGTTACGCGTCAGAGAAAAGGGAGCGCCGTGCGTCAGCGTGAAATGAAGCCCCAGGCTCTGCACCTCTGATATAACCCCCTTCAGAGCCTGCGCAGACTCTGAGGTACAGAGGGTACTCATAACCGAAGTGCCGTCTATTACGCCAGACTTCAGCAGCGTCCGAATCGCCTTGTCGTGACCTTCACC
This sequence comes from Marinobacterium sp., assembly GCA_041562495.1. Lineage (GTDB taxonomy): Bacteria > Pseudomonadota > Gammaproteobacteria > Pseudomonadales > Balneatricaceae > Marinobacterium_E. The sequence continues at coordinate 2,981 of JBFEXW010000154.1, forward strand.
CAGCCCGTAATCGTCAGCGATCAGTTCAAGATTTGGCGGTCTAGACATCGGCTTTCGGCTCGGAACCAAATGTCAGATGACGACTAACAATATAGGATGGGCGCTTCTTGGCTTCCAACAGCGTCTTACTGATATATTCGCCGATCAGACCGATGGTAAACAGCTGCAACCCGCCGAACAGGCTGATCAGCCCTGCAATGGATGAGAATCCTGAAAAAGGGGTCTCGAAGAAAATTCTCTCCAGCACAATCCAGGCAAGATAAACCATACTCAACAGGGCAACACCCACCCCGATCAGAGACATCATACGAATCGGCGCAATAGAAAAAGAGGTGATCCCATCTATAGCCAGCGCCGCCAACCGGACCGAACCAAAGCGCGATGGCGCATCGCCGGCACGCTCCGCTATATCGATCGCTATCCCCTTTTGCTTAAAACCAACCCAAGCGTACAGGCCTTTCATAAAGCGCTGATTCTCAGGCAACGCACAGATTGCATCAACCGCTTTACGATCCAGCAAGCGAAAGTCGCCGGCATTTTCTGGCATCTCTACACGACTGCCGTAGTTCACCACCGCATAGAAGAGTCGCGAGAAGAGCTGACTGAATCGCCCCTCCTGCTCCCTGTCCCGCTTATAGGTATAGACAACTTCATACCCCTGATTCCACAAGGCAAGCATCTCAGAGATCCTTTCGATGGGATGCTGAAGGTCGGCATCCATCAGAATAACGGCATCACCCTTGGCAAAATCCAGTCCCGCACTTAATGCAGCTTCCTTTCCGAAGTTACGTGACAGGCAGACAAGCTCATAGCTGAACGAAAGCTCAGCCTCGCTCAGCAGTGTCACGGTCTGATCATCACTGCCATCATCAACAAATATCAGGGTGAACTGCACCTGCGACTGTGAAGCAAGAACCGGCAGTTGATCTTCTAACCTATCAAACAGCTCAGGCAGCGAGGTGGACTCATTAAAACAGGGGATCACTAAACTAACTTGCTTCACATTCCGCCTCGCCTAGGATTTAAAGATAAGAGTTCGGCTGATTATAAAGTTTATAAACAGGGAGGACACCAGACTCACCCCTACGGCAATGAGCTCTGGTACAGATAAGCGCACTAACAGATAGAAAATCGCGACCCGCCAGAGGTAGATAACACTAGTGTTTGCCAGAAAAGCGATAAAGCGCGATGACTTAAATCCAGCTTCACGATTTTTCTGAAAGGTGATGTACTCATGTATCAGATAAACCACTGTAGCACTTACCGCCATCGCGGCAGCAAAGGCGACAACCCCTGCGTAGCCAGCCGTAACCAATAGAGCGACGATGGTAAAATCGATCAAGGCACCCAGAACAGAGGCGCTACCGAAGATAATAAACTGCTTCAAACTACCCTCAGGATTCAGAAGAGGTAATAACCTGTTTGAAATAGGCCCGTAACGCACGAACCATACCGACAACAGCGAAACCAGTAAACAGCCACTGTGACGCACTGACCAAAGCAAAATCCCGATAAGGCAGGGAATAGACAATCTGGTTAACCAACACGACCGCTATAGTCACTAACCCCAACTTATTGATCCAACAGGCGCTCAGTTTTAGTCTGAGAAGATATTTCCAGCCGTAAAACCCGATTAACCAGCCGAGTATTGCGCCCAGCATAACATCCGCCGGCCAGTGAACCCCTATCATAATCCGCGATAGTCCGACAAAGGCCGCGAGCGCAATAGATAAGATATAGATCCAGCACTTTGTATACTGAGCACTCAACAAACCTGCCACAATAAACGCCGTTGCCGTATGCCCGGAGGGCATAGAGGGGGAACTGATCGAGCTGCCAATCAGATGAAAACTACTGATATCCAAAGCTACCGGAGGGCGATCCAGATCAAACAGATGCTTCAAACCCTGAATAACCAGAGTGCCCAGCAATGCGATCAGCAGAAGGCGAAAACCAGAATCCAGCTTAAAGCGGTAGAACATGACCAATATACAGAGCGCAACAGCCGTATCGCCCAGGTTGGTCAGATGCACCCAAACGGCTTCAGGTACCAACCGCCCCAGATCATTCAGGTAGAGGAATAGCTCGGTATTTATCGACTGCATGCTCGAACGTCTTGAAAGTTAAAGGTTAAATCAGACAAATAAAAAAGAGGAGCCTAAGCTCCCCTTTTTATACTAATCAACAGCTGGCTTAAACCAGCGTTAAATTAGAATTTGTAGTCGATGCGAGCACCGTATACTTCTGAATCGGCACCAGCACCAGCACCCAGAGTCAGGCTAACACCCTGAAGATCTGACATAGGCATAGTGTAGTGACCGTACCATGTAGTCTCAGTGTTAGTTGTGTCATCGTCGTTCTGAACGTTCAGTTCAAAACCTGCGTAAGAAATGCCTACAACAGCTGAACGCAGATCAGTTTCATCTTTAGCGAAAGATGCACGCAGAGCCACATCAGAAACTGTAGTAGCAGCAGAAATTGCATAACCAGTTACATCAGCAACATCTTCATATTCAGCAACTACAGTAACACCACCAAATCCGAAAGTAGCAGCGATCTGCTGATCAGTAGTATCAACAGTATCCAGCGT
>JBFEXW010000155.1:0-5486 GCA_041562495.1 Marinobacterium sp.
ACCGAGTGTTCGGCTAATTCACTCGTTCTGGTGACATGGCTAACTTTTTGGATAAATTCAGCCAAAACGTCCCTAAGTTTTGGTACTTGGAAGCTAATTTAGTAGCATCCAGGGCGGATTTATCCTGTCATTATGCCCGCATCATCTGATCTACACGCACCATATTCGCCAGAGTAAATAGCACGCCAACTTGCTATCGTTCCTCTGTGGACTCCGATGTGTGGCTTCATACCGAAATGCCACTCATTTCCCTTCTTGGTTTGATGCATCTCTGGATCGCGCTGCCCTGAGTTGTTCTGGGTTGAAGATGGAGCTTCGATAATAGTCGCGTCGACAAGGGTGTCTTCTTTTAAAGGTACGCCCGCATCGGTCAGCCGCTGGTTAACTGTTTTAAACAGTTTTTTGCCAGACCTTTAGGTTCCAACAGGTGGCCGAAATTCATGATTATCCTATGGTCAGGGATCGCCCTTATCGAGCGACAGTCCTGAAAACTGGCGCATTGATGCTATATCATAAAGGTATCTTCCATGGCTGGATCGCTCAGATTTTACTAATACTCCATACAATGAATCCGCAGCAGCGTTGATAGCGGATAGGGTCTGCGACCCTTGTCTGCACTTCGCATAGTGCGGCGTTATGATCGACTCCAAGCGAGCTCATGGGACCAATTTATCCAGCCGTGCCAGAAAAATCTCTTTCCGAGTCTTCCGGCGCTTTTGATTGAACTCGCTGTCGGCGAAGGTGGGCTGGTGATCCATTTGCAAAACCGAACAGGGGCGAGTCGCGGATTCTCTTCCGCTATAGGACTTATTCGCAAGTTCCCTGGGTGCTTAATCGCGGCTTCCCTGGTTTGGATGAGTCCATTTTTTCGCGATTATTCCGCGGTCCCTTGATATCCGATCAGTCAGACCTTACAAAGGTATTCAAGGGGTAGTGATTTGATGAAGTTTTAGACATTCTCAAGTTGATTCCGAATTTTGCTTCTATACTGCATTTAATAGCTGTTGATTGATCTGCTACCTCAGATATTCAGGCCAGCGTAATCAGGTAATTGGTTAAATAGATAAGATGGTAGTTGATATTAAGAGTGTTCCACCGGTTTGTCAGGGTGATGATGATCAGGCTGGTGATGTGTCTAACCCGCTAGCGAATGTTCTGGAGGCCAAACCGGAGGTTAAGCGGCCACCAATGTATAGGGTTGTGTTGCTGAATGATGACTACACTCCTATGGAGTTTGTTATTGAGGTGCTGATGGCTTTCTTCGGTATGAATGAAGAGAAAGCAACACAGGTGATGCTCGCAGTACATACTCAGGGAAAGGGTGTTTGTGGTGTGTACAGCAGGGATGTGGCTGAGACAAAATCGGCCCAGGTGAACCAATATTCGCGTCAGAGCAAACACCCGTTACTCTGTGAAGTAGAGAAGGTCTAGGGGGCAGAAATGCTTAATCGTGAGTTAGAGGATACCCTCAGTTCCGCATTCAGAAATGCGCTGAACAGGCGTCATGAATTTATGACGGTAGAACACCTGTTACTGGCGCTTTTAGATAACAGGCAGGCGGCAGAAGTACTGGCAGCCTGCGGTGCCGATTTTGATCGTCTGCGTGAGCAATTGGAGCGTTTTCTGGAGGAAACCACGCCGCTGTTGCCGGACGATATCCCAGAAGTGGAAACTCAGCCAACGCTTGGATTTCAGCGTGTTCTGCAGCGAGCTGTTTTTCATGTCCAGTCATCCGGTAAAAGTGAGGTCTCTGGTGCAAACGTGCTGGTAGCGATCTACAGTGAGCAGGAGAGTCACGCGGTCTTCGTTCTCCAGCAGCAGGGTATAGAGCGTCTTGATGTAGTGAACTTTATCTCCCATGGTATCTCCCAGACAGAAGATGCCGATTCCTCATCTGAAGCGCTGTCTGAGGATGCTCAGTCAGAATCCTCTGAGGGCACCAGTGCGCTTAAGCAGTATGCGGTTAATCTGAATCAGCAGGCTGCATTAGGTCTGATCGATCCGCTGGTTGGTCGTGACTCTGAGGTGGAGCGTGTTGTGCAGATACTATCTCGCCGCCGTAAGAACAACCCGCTGCTGGTGGGAGAGGCGGGTGTCGGTAAAACGGCAATCGCAGAGGGTCTGGCTAAGCTGATCGTTGAAGAGCAAGTGCCAAATGTCATTGCAGATTCGGTTGTCTATTCACTCGATCTTGGGGCTCTGCTTGCCGGTACCAAGTATCGCGGTGATTTTGAGAAGCGTCTGAAAAGCCTGCTGAATGAGATTAAGCAGAAGCCTCATTCAATACTGTTTATAGATGAGATTCATACCATTATCGGGGCCGGTGCGGCGTCCGGTGGTTCCATGGATGCTAGTAATCTACTTAAACCGTTACTCAGTTCGGGGGAGATTCGCTGTATCGGCTCAACGACTTTTCAGGAGTTCCGGGGCATCTTTGAGAAGGATCGAGCGCTGGCGCGACGCTTCCAGAAAGTTGATGTTCTTGAGCCCAGTGTTGAGGATACCTATCAGATTCTTAAGGGGCTCAAATCACGCTTTGAAGAGCATCATGAGATACGTTACGAAGATGCGGCCCTTAAGGCGGCCGCAGAGCTGGCTGAACGCTATATCAATGAGAAGCATCTGCCAGATAAGGCGATTGATGTGATCGACGAAGCTGGTGCCTATCAGCGTCTTCTGGATGAGGGTAAGCGGGTCGAGTCGATTGGTGTTCAACAGGTTGAGGAGATTGTTGCGAAGATTGCTCGGATACCGCCAAAGAGCGTTTCAGCGTCTGATAAGCAGCAACTGGCTAAACTGGACTCTAACCTGAAGATGGTAGTTCTCGGGCAGGATGAAGCGATAGATACGCTTTCTGCCGCGATCAAGCTGTCACGTGCAGGGCTGAAAGAACCTAATAAGCCTGTTGGTAGTTTCCTCTTCGCTGGCCCTACAGGGGTCGGTAAAACCGAGGTAACCAGTCAGTTGGCGCGTATCTTGGGAATCGACCTGATCCGCTTTGATATGTCAGAGTATATGGAACGCCATACGGTATCACGTCTGATCGGTGCGCCTCCTGGCTATGTCGGCTACGATCAGGGAGGATTGCTGACGGAGGCGGTGACTAAATCTCCACATGCAGTTCTTCTGCTTGATGAGATTGAAAAAGCGCATCCGGAAGTGTTCAATCTGCTGCTTCAGGTGATGGATAACGGCTCACTAACCGATAACAACGGTCGTAAGGCTGATTTCCGTAACGTAATACTTGTGATGACTACTAATGCGGGTGCTGATGCGATGAGTCGCCCAAGTATCGGTTTCTCGAAACAGGATCACTCGACCGATGGCATGGAAGCCTTGAAGCGTTTGTTTACCCCTGAGTTCCGCAACCGTCTTGATGCGGTGGTGCAGTTCAAATCTCTGGATATGCAAATTATCCGCAGTGTTGTTGACAAGTTCCTGACTGAGCTTCAGGCGCAATTGGATGAGAAACGCGTTGTTATTCATGCTTCATCAGATGCGCGGGACTGGCTCGCCGAGCAGGGCTATGACGAGAAGATGGGGGCCAGACCTATGCGTCGCCTGATTCAGGAGAAGATTAAGAAGCCACTGGCTGAAATGATACTCTTCGGTGAGCTTGCTGAAGCGGGCGGCGAAGTTGAGATCGTCGTTGACGAGAAGGGTGAGTTGCAACTGGAGGTTTGTGAGATGGTCGCCTAGTGCGACCATCTTTCATCCGCGATACGCCACAGGGCGCAAATCGTTGGGATTAGCGTGCGCGGTATACGATGCGGCCTTTGCTCAGATCGTAAGGTGTCAATTCAACTTTGACTTTGTCACCCGTCAGGATACGGATGTAGTTTTTGCGCATTTTGCCAGAGATATGAGCAGTCACAACGTGGCCATTCTCCAGTTCAACACGGAACATCGTGTTTGGAAGGGTGTCGATAACCGTTCCTTCCATCTCAAAAGCGTCTTCTTTAGCCATTCACTCTTAACCTTTAGTGATCTTGGGGATGGTCTCAGGTAAATAACTTGGGACTAAGTCACCTGGGCCAGAATTTTAAAGCGCGCTATTATGTCAGATCCTGGCAGGAAAGTGAATGCATAGTCGTTTCTGTATCCCTCAGAAGCTGACCCACTGGTTCTCATCAAGTCGTTCAAGCGGATAGTACTGAGTTTTATAGTTCATCTTGCGACAGCCATTGACCCAGTAGCCGAGGTACAGATAATGCAGGCCGAGTGATCGGGTCAGCTCTATCTCCCAAAGTATTGAGAAAGCGCCAAGGCTGCGTCTGTCCTGGTCGGGATCAAAGAAGGTATAAACCGCCGACAAACCCTCATTCAACCTATCCGTGACAGCAACGCCGATTAGCGTGTCCTGTGAATCTCTTACCAGATGGAACAGTGTCTGCTGACTTGAGTTAACCAGAAAGCTTTCGAACTGTTCCGTGGTGGGTGGGTACATATCTCCATCTGCATGGCGCAGACTGATATAGCGTTCATAGAGTGAGTAGATCTCGTCACTCTGTATCGGCTCTATGGTTTCAACATGCAGATCAGCGTTACGTCTAAGGATGCGTTTTTGTGATCGGCTGGGAAGAAACCGGTCGACCGGAATGCGTACCGATACGCAGGCGTTGCACTGTTGGCAGTTTGGGCGGTAGATGTGGGTGCCGCTGCGTCTGAACCCCAGGTCGCTCAATTGTGAGTAGAGATTAAGATCTATTTTCGCCTGAGGATCAGCGAACAGGGTTTGTGCCTGTTGACCGTCGAGATAGCTGCATTCGTGTTCAGGTGTGACAAAAAATTTCAGTGTATAGAGTGTTGTCATCAGTCAGGCCCAGCGTTTTTCAGACCAGAGCGTGTCCGGAGGGGAGAGTGCACAGGCTTTAAGCTCCTCGTTAAACTGCTCGCGAGTTATTTCGATAGCGCCCAGTGATTCAAGATGCGGGTTAGGTATCTGACAGTCAATCAATCTGAAACCGGCTGCGGCTAGCTTTTCAGTCAGATGATAAAGACAGATTTTAGAACCATCAGGGTGTCGGGAGAACATCGATTCGCCGAAGAATACGTGCCCAATCGATAAGCCGTAGAGTCCGCCCATCAGTTCATTATCTATGTACAGCTCAACACTATGAGCCGCACCGCGTCTGGCTAGCTCCGTATAGTTTTCGATAAACACAGAGCTGATCCAGGTCTCCTTCTGAGCTGCTCTGGGGGCTGCGCAGGCCTGCATCACCTTAATGAACTGACGATCAATCCAGATCTCATAGTTCAGATTGCGCATCCTCTTTTTCAGGCTTTTAGAACAGTGGAATTGATCGGTATAGAGCACACAGCGTGGTGAAGGGCTCCACCAAAGTATCGGTTCACCCTCATTAAACCAGGGGAAGATTCCCTGAGGATAGGCCGTAAGTAGCCAGTCTGGAGAGAGTTCTCCACCGGCAGCGAGCAGGCCGTTGGGCTCCTCAAGAGCCCAACTGGTTGGAGGGAAGCCTGGCTCT
>JBFEXW010000156.1:0-5437 GCA_041562495.1 Marinobacterium sp.
GATTAAACTTCTGGATGCCTCCAGCCGCTGGCAGGGGCAGGCGCGAGAGGTGTTCCGTGAGTCGCTCAATGAGCATCAATACCGCCTGACTCTCAATGCGCTGAATACCACAGAGGATGATCAGCAGCAGAGTGCTATTGATGGCTGGTGTACACGTAATGAAACACAGGTTGCGCACTGGAATCGACTGATTACAGATCTGCGATCCTATGAAAGTCTCGACTCATCAATTGTTACTGTGGCGCTTAAGGAGTTGGATAGCCTGACGCGGGGCTGATCAGAACGGCGCTGGACTCTGGAAGCTAAGACGCTCACCTGAGATAGGATCTCTTAGCTCCAGCAGATCCGCATGCAGGCAAAGTCGGTCTGAGAGTGTCAGCGCTGGCTCTGATGCGTAGAGGTTATCGCCCAGAATAGGGTGTCCCAGACTCTGCATGTGCAAGCGTAACTGGTGCGAGCGACCCGTTATAGGGTAAAGCGCTATACGGGTACAGAGTTGACCAGAGATCTCCACAGTCTCAAGGAGCTTCCAATAGGTCTGTGCACTCTTGCCCTGCTCAAAGTCGATGATCTGTAGCGGCCGTCTCTCCCAGTCACAGCGCATCGGCAGATTGATCACACCATCCAACTGCTCTGGTACACCATACACCAGTGCCTGATAGCGTTTGAAGTTTTCCCGGTTCTGAAACTGAATACTCAGATTTCGATGCGATGCTTTGGATCTTGCCAGCACCATCAGGCCGGATGTGGCGCAGTCAAGGCGATGGACGATCAGTGCGTCAGACCATTGGAGTTTGGCCCGGTTCCAGACGCAGTCCTGTTTATCTTCACCACGTCCGGGTACAGATAGAAGATCTGCTGGCTTTTCCAGGATCAGCATCTCGTTGTTTTGGTAGTGACAGTGCATAGGGAACTCAGTTGATCGTTTAAGCTGGCGTGAAGAGTGCCAGAGATTCGATATGATGTGTCTGTGGGAACATATCGGCGACACAGAAACGATTCATTTTGTAGCCCTGCTCTTTCAACGTTTTAGCGTCCCTTACCAGCGATGCGGGATCACAGGCGATATAGATCAGAGCGCGGGGTTTGAGTTGACTGATGTTTGCGACAAGTGCAGCTGCGCCCGTTCTAGGAGGGTCAAGCAGTACCAGCGAATAATCCTGCTTAAACCAGTGCATATCGGTGTCAGCTTTGCTTAGATCAGCGATCTGAGCGAGAACGTTGTTCAACTGATTGTTAACTGCATTTTGCTGACAGCGGTTTACCATCTCGCGACTACCCTCAACCGCGGTTACCTGTGCAACACGTTTGGCGAGCGGCAGGCTGAAATTTCCCAGTCCTGAAAACAGATCAAGAACGCAGTCACCCTCAGTCGGAGCGAACCATTCTATGACTCGTCGAATCAGTTTCTCGTTAACATCGGCATTCACCTGAAGAAAGTCAGAAGCGGTAAAGCTTAGTTCTATATCTGAGTCGATCAGGCAGGTGGTGTCTGTTGCAGGCTTGTAGAGTGTATGTTTACCCGTTTTCCCCTGATCCAGAGTCAGTTCAGTCTGATGCTGTTTCGCCAGTTGGATCAGCCCCTCTTCCAGTGTTGGGTTGAGCGGGCGAACTGAACGTAGTTCGGCGGTCAGCGTTTCCCGGCCCTCGGAGATTAGCAGCTGAGTGATATGCTTGACCCGCTCTTCAGCAGTCAGCAACTGTCTGAGCTGTTCAATGAACTGATTAAGCCTGGGTGTCAGTATCGGACACTGATCAATGTCGATCAGTTTATGACTGCCGCGACGGCGAAAACCGATCAGTAACTCACCCGTTTCACGTTGATTGATGCCAATGCGCGCAGTACGGCGGTAGTTCCAGTTTCGGGAGGAGGTCAGATCGGTATCCAGATGTTCCGGCTCAACTTTAGCGTGGCGCTGTAGTTGATTGAGCAGCTCCTGTTTTTTCCACTGAAGCGCTACATCGGGCGATGTCTGCTGCAGATCACAACCACCACAGCGCCCAAAATATTCGCACTGGGGTTCAATTCGCTCTTTCGAGGGTTCAAGAATTGAACTGATCTCTGCCTCATCAAAACGCTTGTCGGTTTTAGTCAGTTTGACCTCTACCAGATCGCCCGGAATAGCACCATTTACAAACACAGTTTTGCCCTGATCTCTGGCAACACCGCGGCCATCAAGGGTGAATCCCTGAATATTCAATGGCTGTTCAATAGAGCTGCGTTTGCTCGCGGTCTTACGGGGTCCCCCGAAACCGATACGGCGTTTCTTCATCTGGTTCTTAACCTTAAGTGATCCTCAGCGCGTATACTACTAGAGATGGATTTTAAACACTAAGTGAAAGGAGATTCAGTGCCCTCAAGCGAGCATCCATTTGCAGGTTTCGTCAGAACGTTGGGAAAGGGGAAAAAGGGTAGCCGCTCATTGACCCGGGAGGAAGCGTGCGAAGCGATGGGTATGATTCTGGATGAGCAGGTACTACCTGAGCAGTTGGGAGCGTTCCTGATGCTGTTAAGAGTCAAGGAGGAGGCGCCTGAAGAACTTGCCGGATTTGTTGAAGCGGTGCGCCGGTGTATTCCAGTGTCTCCGGATCTGAAGGCCGATATCGACTGGTCGAGTTATGCGGGTAAAAAACGCCATCTTCCCTGGTTTTTGCTGGTAGCTCTGCTACTGAGTGAGCAAGGCTCAAAAGTTTTTATGCATGGCGCGCGTGGACATACACCGGGTCGTATCTACTCGGAGGATGCTCTGAGCTTTCTGGGTGTGCCGGTTGCTCAGGACTGGCAGCAGGTTAAGGATCAGTTGGCAGTGAGCAATTTCGCCTTTATGTCAATTGATCACCTGTGCGCACCACTTGGACGAATTATTCAGCTTCGCTCAATACTTGGGTTGCGCTCACCCGTACATACACTCTGTCGCCTGTTAAATCCGCTGAGCGCGCCAGCCTGTGTAGATGGGGTTTTTCATCCACCTTATGCCCCCATGCATCAGAAAACGGCGCAACTTCTGGGAACTCTCAACTCCGTTACGATAAGAGGGGATGGCGGTGAGGCTGAGGCTAAGCCCGATTCAGAAACGGAACTGCACTGGATTCTCAATCAGCACTTAAGTCAGGCCCAGTGGCCAAGAATCTATCCTAAACGTCTGATTAAGGATGAGGTGCTGGAGCTAGAACAGCTTGTAAGCGTATGGAAAGACGGAGCCGCGCAGAGTTATGCCGAGGGTGCAATTATCAGTACCCTGGCGCTGGTGCTCAGGCTGTTGCCGGGGAACGCAGCGTTAACAGAGGAGCAACTGATAGCCGAAGCTAAAGAGCGCTGGGCTGGTCGCAACCGCCAGCGCTTTTAATCGTTTGACGCTTAATCCCTGCGCAACGAGTCTTTGACTGCAATCGGTGAGGGATATCTGAAAATCACTACATAAGTTGACAGCAGAAAGCTGAGGATCGCGGTGGCCTGAATAGCATGGGATGCCAGTGTGCCTATCAGTTGAGAAGCAAACGCAAGATAGGCGATCAGCAACGAGAACTCGCTGATCTGCCCCAGTCGAAATCCGATCTCCCAGCCGGTGCTGCCGGATTCACTGACCCCCTGTAGCAGAGTACGAAATACAACGGGTTTAACGATCAGTACCGCAAGCGTAAGTGCTATTGCTGGTAGCAGAACGTCATCGAGCAGCGTCAGGTTGAAGCTGGCGCCGACTGAGAAGAAGAACAGAATCAGGAAAAAATCACGCAGCGGCTTAAGGCTGGAAGCGATATATTGAGAGATAGGGCTGGTCGCCAGCGCAACGCCTCCGATAAAAGCCCCCATCTCTGCCGATAAACCGGCTAACTCAGCTGCTTCAGACATACCGAGGCACCAGCCGATTGCGACCAGAAATACATACTCATGAAAGCGATCAAAGCGCATCAGTAGTGGCAGAATGATATAGCGTACGAACAGCCAGGCCACCAGCGCCAGTGTTGGCAGTGCAAGCATCGACATGACAAACGCATTGGTTGGATCCTGACCGCTACCACTGTTGAGCATCAGCAGTACCAGAATTGCAATTACGTCCTGAAGCAGCAGAAGACCGACAACCAACTCGCCGGTATGGCGGTGATGGAGTACCGTTGTTGGTAGGAGCTTAATACCGATAATCGTACTGGAAAACATCAAAGCTGCACCGATCACCAACGATTCCGTCTGGGTGAAGCCAAATGCAAGACCCAACCCATAACCCATGCCAAGGAAGATAGCGGAGCTGAACAGCGCAACCAGTGTGGCTTTTTTTATCATATGAACCAGATGGCTGGGTTGCATGTCCAGACCTAGTAGGAACAGTAGAAAAATAATCCCGATATGGGCAATATCCGCCAGTAGACTGGTATCACTGACAGCCTGCAGGCCGTAGGGGCCGAGCAGGGCGCCAAGTACAATATAGGCAACAAGTAATGGCTGACGAGTATAAAGTGCGATGGTTGCCAGGATGGCGGCACCGCTGAAGATCAGAAAAAAGGATGTAAAAAGCGATTGTTCAGCCATCAGTCTTCCTCGGTTGTCACGCTGGGATATTTCAGGGCAGCAGATACAGTCGCGCCAATAAATAATACCCTATCAATTTACTCGGGATTGAACAGGGTGTATGCTGCAAAAAAACTATGATAGCTATTGTTAGCTGGTGTTGTAATTAGAGCTTAGGACTATTCATTCATGTTGAATATTACGGTCACCCCTAGTGCAGAACAGTATCTCGCTGAGCTGCTGGAAAAGCAAAATGTTGAAGGTATTGCGGTAAGGCTGTTCGTTACCCAGCCTGGTACCACCTATGCAGAGACCTGTCTGGCTTATTGTCGTCCGGACGAAGTAAATCCCGAAGATGAAACCATGCAGATGGAACTGGTTCGCTTCTATATCGAAACCACATCTATCCCCTATCTGGATGAAGCGCTTATCGATTATGCAACAGACAGAATGGGTGGTCAGTTGACCATCAAAGCGCCAAACGCCAAGGTGCCTAAGGTTTCTGCAGACAGCCCGATGGATCAGCAGATCAACTATATTCTTTATTCTGATATCAACCCTGGGCTGGCTTCGCATGGCGGTGAGGTGAAACTGATGGAGCTGGTTGAAGAGGATGAAGGTTACATCGCTGTGCTTCAGTTTGGCGGCGGCTGTCAGGGATGCAGCGCTGTCGATATGACGCTGAAAGATGGTGTTGAAAAGACGCTGATAGAGAGGGTAGAGGGATTGGTAGCTGTGCGGGACGTCACTGACCACAGCCAGCGTGAGAACGCCTATTTCAAATAGTTTCCTGCCAGTCTCAGGGTGGTTTCTCCTGCCACCCTGTCATTTATCCTCTCAGCGTACACTTGCATTTTAACTATCAGCCCTCATAGTTTAAAAAATATCTATTATTGCGTGGCGTTCAGTGCGTCCCATTTCAGAGGTGTATCC
>JBFEXW010000157.1:0-5432 GCA_041562495.1 Marinobacterium sp.
CCGCTATCGCCTGAGGAAGACTCACTTTTAGAAACTCCAGAATCAGAAGAGATCGAGATTCACGCGCTGTCGCCAATATACGGCTGACTCGGTAGAAGACAATGCCAAGCATCAGTGCGACGATAAAACCCAGCGTACTGAACACTAGTTGTGTCTTGAGTGCCTACATACCCGGAATGGGGTCTACCCAGAGCGTCAGTTCTCCCAGCGATTCATCGTTCTGGCTGATTGCTCGTGTAACCACATAGCTGCTCGGAGTGCCGGCAACGGCGAGCGTAAGTTGTTTCTGGTCGGTCAGTTTGATACCGCTGAGCACTGGGTCGTTGACCAGTTGATTGGCGATCAGGTTCATACTGATGCGGTCATCCATCAGTACCAGCGGTGTCAGAATTACCTGTACGCTGTTACCGAGACGCTCAGCCTGACGTTGAGCTTCAGATGAGGATTGGTGTTCGGCATACGCAAGCATCCCCGCGCTTACTGCCAGCGTTGTAATCAGCGTTGCTAACAGCCCTGCGAGTAGCGGTTGTTTCAGCCAGCTGCTCAGACCCTTAGAGTCAGAGCTGTTATTACCAGAACCCATCCAAAATTACCGGTCTTTCAATAGGATGGGGCTAATCATACCAGCGCCTCGGGGAACACGCGATGCTGAAACCCGCTATTTTCGTTTGCTGTTAAACGCTTGCATCTCTTCACTGAGCTGATGGGTTGTTGTCTCGGGTGATTGCGTATTTCGCGACAGCAGATTGTAGGTCAGAGGTGTCACAATCAGCGTGAATAGCGTGGCGAGACTGATGCCTGAGAACACCACCACGCCAATAACCTGGCGAGACTCAGCTCCGGCGCCCGACGCCAGAATCAGGGGTAAGGATCCCAGTGCGGTGGTCAGTGCTGTCATCAGAATTGGGCGCAGACGCTGGGTCGAGGCTTTGATTACCGCATCACTAAACGTCATACCCCGGTCACGTAACTGGTTGGCAAACTCGACGATAAGGATCCCGTTTTTGGACACGAGGCCGATCAGCATAATCAGGGCGAGCTGACTGTAGATGTTAAGGCTGTCCCCGGATACCAGTATCCCTAGCAAGCCGCCGGCCAGTCCCAGAGGTACAGTGAGCATAACCACGAAGGGGTTTATAAAACTTTCGAACTGAGCGGCCAGCACCAGATAGGCGATCAGTAAAGCAAACAGGAACACGATAGCGATTGACTGGCTGTCGCTCTTATAGTCCAGAGATTCACCCTGATAATCGATCACCGCTTCATCGGGTAGTATGTCAGCTGCCAGTGCGTCCAAATAATCCAGCGCTGCACCCAGGGTGTATCCTTCAGCCAGTCCGGCAGTCAGGGTGATGGTTCTTGTGCGGTTATAGTGTGGCAGTCGGGCTGCTTCACCCTCAATGCTGAAGGTGGCCAGATTGTCGATCGGAATCAGCTCGCCAGTGGTGGTTGATCTCAGATTGAGTTTGGAGATATCACTGATCTGGTTGAACTGGTCGGTGGGGCCGATCAACCAGACATCATATTGGCGGCCACGTTCCATAAACTGACTGACATTCTGGCCTGCAAGCATCACCTCAAGGGTGGTGCCAAAATCTTTTGCTGAAACGCCAAGAGCTGCAGCAAGCTGACGATCAAAGTGAGCTTTGATCTGCGGCTGGTTGCGCTGAAAATCGACCGACAGGTCGGTCAGCTTTTCATTATCCTGCGCTTTGTTGATCAGCATCTGAGCCCAGCTCTCCAACTGATTATAATCAGCCCCGCCAATCACAAATTCGACCGGTGTGCGGGATCCGGCACGTATCGCTGAGCGCAGAATGGGTATCACATTAACGTCCGGTATATCCACGAACAGACGTCGCAGCTCATTTACCAGTTGCGAAGCGTGTTTATCACGTTGATCCCAGGGTTTGAGGCTGAGAATCATAAAACCAGAGTTGTCGCCCTGAGTTCCCCAGCCGGGGCTGCGCAGCAGCGTATTATCGACGCCGCTTTTATCGAGCCAGGGTTTAATGGTTTTTTCTACATCGAGCATGGCGCGCTGCATGCTGGCGGCGCTTGCACCCTCCTGCCCGCGAACCATAATGAAGATCGATCCCCGGTCTTCGGTCGGCATCAGCGTCCGAGGTAACAGACTCCATGTTTGATAGATACCCGCAAAAGTTGCCAGGATGATCAGTATCGCTATCCAGCGGTGATGAAGAGCTGAACTCAGTAATCTGCCATAAGCATTTTCTACCGGGTGTAACAATCGTGAAACACCTGTCTCAGGCATATCTGAATGAGGCTTGAGTAAGCGGGCACAGAGCGTGGGCGCCAGTGTCAGCGCGACGATACTGGAGAAGACAACCGCTGCGGTCAGCGTTAGCGCATACTCTCGGAAAAACTGGCCGACGGTGCCGGGCAGAAAGATGATCGGCACAAAAGTAGCGACGAGTACCGTAGTTGTTGCAACGACGGCAAAGCCAACCTCACGGATACCATCCCAGGCAGCCAGAAGTGGTGTTTTTCCCTGGTCTAGATGGCGATGGATGTTTTCCACAACCACTATGGCGTCATCAACAACAAGTCCTATGGCTAACACCATCGCCAGCAAGGTAAGCAGGTTGAGCGAGAAGCCGAATGTGAGAATCGCAATACAGGCCGCGATCAGCGAGATCGGTACTGTGATAGCCGGTATGAAGGTGGCGCGGATGTCGCCAAGAAACAGCCATATTACCAGCACAACAAGTCCTGTAGCTATTGCCAGTGTTGTGTACACCTCTGAGATCGCACTTTTGATAAAGGTTGATACATCGTAAGAGGTTCTCAGCTCAGTGCCTTTGGGCAGAAAAGGACGGAACTGGTCAATCTGCCGTTTCACGGCATTGACCACATTCAGAGGGTTGGCGGTTGATATGGGTTCGATACCCAGCGCGATAACCTCTTCGCCGTCTGCCCTGAACATCTCATCAGTATCCAGAGGGCCTGTGTAAACTCGGGCAATATCACCAAGGCGAATCATAGCTCCCGGACCATTTTTGATTACCAGTGAGCGGAAATCAGCCGGAGCGTTATAAGTTCGAGGAATCTGGATCTGCAGCGTACGCTGCGAACCGCTAATCTCTCCGCCCGGTAACTCAAGGTTCTCCCGCTGAATGGCGGAGGCGATATCCTGAGGTGTCAGTTTGAAGGCGTTCAGCCTGTCTATATCCAGTTCGATTTTAAGCACATAATCCCGTGCCCCCATGATGCGGATCGCACTGACGCCACTGACCCGTTCCAGTCGCGCTTTGAGGGTTCGTTCGGCATAGTCGGTTAGTTCCACACCATTCATGGTTTTTGAGCTGGCGATGATATAGAGGATCAGATCATCGCGAGATCCGCTTTTTGAGATGATCGGTGTGGTCGCATTATCGGGCAGTGAGCGTGCCGCACGCGCGACCGCTTCACGTACATCGTTTGCTGCGTTATCGAGATTGCGGCTGGTATCGAAGGTGATGCTGATTCGTGATGTATCTCGCGCACTGGTCGATTCAATAAACCGAATCCCCTCAATCCCGCTCAACCGCTCCTCAATTGGCGTGGTTACTTTTAGTTCAACCACTTCGGGCGAGGCGCCGGTATAGCTGGTTGAGATATTTACCTGAGGGCGAGAAACATCCGGATATTCCCGCAGGGGCAGGTTCAGCCAGGCGATTATGCCGAATACCACCAGCAACAGACTGATAACGAGCGAAAATACGGGCCGTTTAACCGAAACTTCGCTGAGTATCATGAGTCTTGCTCTGTGCTGCTGATGACCTTAACAGGGCGATTGGAGCGAGCTTTGACGATGCCTCTGTTAATTACTCGGTCTCCTGGAGCAAGCCCTGATATAACCTCGGTCCACTGTTCTGTGGAGAAGCCTGTTTCTATGGTCTGCAACTTAGCGGTATTGTCTGCGGTGAGTTTAAACACCTTAGTGGTCTGCTGTTCATGGATCAGACTGCGTACAGGAATAACCAGCTTTGCCTGCTGGTCGCCATCTGCAAGGCTGACTTTTACCCGCATTCCTGGTCTGAGTTTCTGTTCGCTGTTTTCAATCACGGCTTCGACGCTGAGTGTCGAGCGGTCGGCATCCAGCCTCGGTTCTATCAGAGTGATCTGTGCCGAGAACAGTTCCCCGGGCCAGGCAAGGGTGGCGAGCTTGACTGATTGCCCGGGCTTGATGCTGGACAGGAACCGTTCTGGAAGGTCAAATGAGAGTTTCAGTGAGTTCAGGTTATCGATCGTCGTAAACAGACTGGACTGCGTGACCCAAGTATCTCTCTGCCAGTCAAAATTTCCTAGAGTTCCGTCAAAGGGTGCTTGGATCTCATACCCCTCAAGCTCCAGCTTCAGCGCTTCAATATCAGCATTGAGTCTGGCGACCTCAGCCTGAGCAACATCCAGTGTTTCACGGCTGGTTGAACGCTGGCGTGCAAGTTTTTGCAGCCGGAAAAATTGCTGCTCTGCAAGTTTCAGATCTATGTTAAGGCGCTTGAGTTCATTCAGTTTTGAACGCTTATCAAACTCTACCAGCAGTTCTCCCTGCGTTACCCGTGATGCAGGTGAAATATGGATGGCGCTGATCTTTCCGCTGATCTCTGATCGAAGCTCGAGATACTGATCAGGCATCAGTGTACCGGTAGTTTCGTACTCCAGAGGTAGGTATTTTAACTCAGCTGTAATGGCGGTAACCGCTGGCGCCGGGCGTTCAGCCGCATGGTCGGGGATGCTGAGCACGATCAATGACAGAAAAACGAGAGAGGTTACCGGCTTCGGCATGGCAGAAGGTTCCTGTAGGTAATCGGAGAATGCCAATTATCTGAATATCATGCAGTCAGGGCTTTTGCGAACTGTTTTTACATTAATTTACAGCGGTTCTGCATGTTTAAATTTTGCATTTCGGTGGGTGATGCGGTGGGTAATAGATTCGACTCAGGCTATAATGCGCGGTTTAGATTGTTTGAGCGGTAATACTTGATGAACATTGCTGATTATATGCAGACGCTGGGTGCCAATGCTCGTGCTGCATCACGGATCATGGCGAGTGCAAGCACCGAAAAGAAAAACCAGGCGCTGCTGGCGATGGCTGAGGCGATTGATGAGCGTCGTGAATCACTGGCCGCAGCGAATGCGCTTGATCTGAAGCAGGGTGCTGAACGCGGTCTGGATGCTGCGATGTTGGATCGCCTTGAGCTGACACCTGATCGCATCGATGGAATGATCGAAGGCCTGCGTCAGGTTGCTGCGTTGCCCGATCCGGTCGGTGATGTTTCTGATATGCGCTATATGCCGTCCGGAATTCAGGTTGGCAAGATGCGTGTGCCTCTGGGCGTGATCGGTATTATCTATGAATCGCGTCCCAATGTTACCGTTGAAGCTGCCAGTCTCTGTCTGAAATCTGGTAATGCCACCATTCTTCGAGG
>JBFEXW010000158.1:0-5377 GCA_041562495.1 Marinobacterium sp.
TATGTTTACCGGTAACCGTGCTGAGTTGCGCCGTTCTAAGAACACTGAACCCTTCCTGCTACAGACCTATATTCGAGATACCGGTGAGGTGTTAAACGATCTGTCGATCCCACTCTATATCAACGGCCAGCACTGGGGTGCGTTGATTATGGGATTCGATCCGAAGCATCTGTTGGACGAAAAGACTGACAAATAATAACTACAGGGGGCCTAAAGGCCCCTTGATCGTTTTTAACAGCGATGGATTGAAAGAGAGATTAAATCTCTTTCAATAGATGGCGAATGATCGAACGGAAGTTGTCGTAAAGCAGGGGTTTATTACAGAGTGCTGATACCCCGGCATTTTGGATTGCTGCGAGTGTGGCAGTATTCTGCTCGGAGGTGACCATCAATATAGGCACTGAGGGCTGATTACTGTCTGAGCGAACATGTTCGGTTAGTTCGCGACCATCAATTTCAGGCATATTGTAGTCTGAGATGATTAGATCATAAGTGTGATCTTCCAACTGCTGCAATGCCTGCGCACCATTTTCAACCTCATCAATCTGATGAATGCTGATCGACTCGAGCGTCTGGCGCAGATATTTGCGCGACAGCTTGCTGTCGTCTGCAAGCAGCACTCGAAGCGATTCGAACTGCTCATCTTCTGCATCAGTGTGGGTGTCGATGTAAGACAGAGTGCTGTTCAGGGCCCGGGCCAGATCTTTTTCATCAAACGGCTTGGGCAGAATGGCTATAGCGCCTGACTGGCGGATCGGTTCGAGATAACGGTAATGTGTTTCCGAGGAGACCAGCATGAAGGTCACATCCTGAAGTTCGGAGTTTTCCCGCATCTCATGTACCAGTTCAGTACCGGTCATATCGGGAAGGTGCATCGAGGACAGAACGATATCAGGCGTGATCAGCTTCATTCGCTCCAGCGCCGGTTGCGCCGAATCAAACTCCTCTATATCGCTAACGCCTAACCGGTTTAGCGAAGTGACGATAACTTTGCGCTGCATCCTTGAGGGTTCAACAACCAGCACAAGAAGTTGATCAATCTGCATCGTATGTCCTTAACTCCTGACTTTTATTCCTGTTCGGATGAGTCTAACACTCTTGGTGTCCGATAGTGCAGAGTGAACTTATGCAAAGTGAAGTAAAATTTGATATAAACTGCACTTCAAATTAATTTCACTTCATTGCGAGGTGTCTGGGGGAGCTGTGAAATCTTATCTGTTCACTACTGACAACGGTCGGGGAGGCGTAATCCTCTGTGATATTGATGAGATGGAGGAGGTCGTTCCCTACCTTCAGAACCGTTTTGGTGGCGTTGTGCGAGTGGAGCAGGGGTTAAAAGAATGGACCTCTGAAGGCGGATTTGCGGACTTCGTTCCGCGGCCTGTTGAGGAGCTCGACTGGAGCGCCTATAACATCGTTAAAGAGTAGAGAACTCTATTGTCGCCGGTCTGGCATTTCGCTGAGGTTTGATTGCTGGATATGGAATTTCAATAACAGGAGCTCCGCGAAGTCAGACCTCGTGTTATTGAAATAGAGATATAGCTTTTGTTCTACATGTTCGCCGAATGGATCAGCGTTTTCTGCGGATATCACGATCAATGCGAATCGGTTTAAGCGCCGGTTGCTGTAAAAACTCGCGACTCAGCTTGTAACCCGCAACCGCAATCAGTGCTGTCACCAGCGTTGTTAAAATTACTGCTTCCATGATCTACCTCTTATTCTCATCTGCCTGGTAACTTTAGGTCAGCGAAAGTCCGCCGGACTTGCTAGAACCACTCATCCCTGGGTTTGCGACGTTTCGGCAGGTTGGGGATGATCAGCCCCAAGATAACACCACCCAGCGCGATCAGTCCACCATGAGTTAACCAGCGCATCAGGTTGGACTGATCCATATTTTGGATTTCAAACTGCAGATCTCGAATCTGAGAGTCGCGCTGTACCATCTCCTGAGTGTATTGGTCATTCTCTGTCTGCAGTGTCGTCAGACGTGCACTTAGCGTTTCGATCTTTGACTCTTGCTCGCCCAGTTTGGCATTGCTTTGATCCAGCGCCTTTCTCAGCACTGGGAGCTCATCTAGCTGACTTGAGCCCTCGGCGATATACCGGCTTGGTACCCAACCGCTTTTACCGTCATTCAGTTGGATCTTGGTGTAATCACCGCTTCTCTCGAGGACCGCGATTGACTCACCACTTCTGACACGGCCGCTAATTCTGTACTGGTAACTCGGGCCTGAATTCATAAACAGCTGCACGTCGTCAGCTATATGGTAGTCGGCAGCCTGAATACTTTGGCTGACCAGCAAGCACAGTGGCGGTAATAAAAACTTCTTAAACATGGTGTGACTCTATAACTCAAAACAGCGTAAAAAGAGATCAATCGAAAAAGATTAAGGGTGAATTCTATCGCAAAAAGCCTGAGGAAACACTGAACAGTAAGCCCCACAAATCGCTTGTTGAGTATCTAACGCGTGATTTTAGTTCCTATTGAGTAGAGTTGCTGGGTAGAATAATTTCATATGAGTCCTGCTCATATTGAAAATGGTTTGTTGGTCTCTAATGATCGCAGGTTAACTATGAATTACACCCTTTCTGAAAAATTCGGAGATTTTGCAATGCCTGATATGGAAACGATACTGAATATCTATCTGGTGCCCTGGTCAATTAATATCGGTCTCGCAATACTGATATTTCTGGCGGGGCGCTGGATTAGCAAACTTTTGGGCAAAGTGCTTGAGAAGGTGCTGGTACGTACCCGCCTCGATAATATGCTGGTCAACTTTATCCTGTCGATTGTTCAGGTGATGCTGACTCTGGTTGTTGTCGTTGCTGCGCTGGGGCAACTTGGGGTCGATACAACCTCGCTGATCGCATTGGTGGGTGCCGCAGGTTTGGCTGTTGGTCTTGCTCTGCAGGACTCACTGAAAAACTTTGCAGCGGGTGTATTGCTGATATTCTTCCGTCCCTTTAAAGAGGGTGATTTTGTCGAGGTAGCGGGCATCTCAGGCGTTGCTGAACAGATCACGATCTTTAACACTGTTCTGCGTACAGGTGATAATCGTGAGGTGATCGTGCCCAATGGTGCTATCTATTCGGGTGTGATCACCAACTATAATCGGCGTCCGACTCGTCGTATCGATCTGGTGTTTGGTATCGGCTATGACGATGATCTGAAAAAAGCGAAAGAGCTGCTGATGGATATTGTTAAATCTGATCCGCGTGTGTTGCCTGAACCAGAGCCGATCGTAGCCGTCAGCGCACTTGCCGATAGCAGCATAAACTTTGTGGTTCGTCCCTGGGTCAATACCGCCGATTACTGGAACGTTTTGTGGGCGATCAACGAGCAGGTAAAACTACGTTTTGACGAAGAGGGTATAGGTATTCCATTCCCGCAGATGGATGTGCATATTAAACGGGAAGATTAACTCTTAACCTCTTCCGGGCGATGCCCGCCGACCTGAGTGAGCAAAGCTTCGTTTTCAACACGGAGCTTTTGCTGCTCAACCTGATAACCGAATATCGTCTGGTACTGGTTATCAAGCTTCTCCTCCAACAGATCGCAGCGTGCCTGCAGCTTCTCCAGTGTTTGGGTTTGCTGCTGATTGGCCCACTATACCTGGTGTAGCAGTACCATACCCTCCTGGTCGAAGCTGTAGACCTGAACTAATCCGGCTTCATTCAGACGCAGCAGAATATCCCCGAGACCGTTGAATACCTGGTAAGTGACATAGTATCTGACTGTAAGCTTCAGATGCCATGGACTTATTCGCAGGTTCCCTAGGCTTTATCTTCGTGATGGCTACAGTCGTATCGTGACTCTGTGCCCGGAACGGGGTCTACCCCCCCATCACACCCCGGATGGCAGCGGCTGATCCGCTTTAAACCTAGCCAGACCCCTTTTAATGGTCCGTGAACCTCAATCGCTTCCATCATGTAACTGGAACAGCTGGGATAGAAACGGCAGTTTGGTCCCATAAGCG
This sequence comes from Marinobacterium sp., assembly GCA_041562495.1. Taxonomy (GTDB): domain Bacteria; phylum Pseudomonadota; class Gammaproteobacteria; order Pseudomonadales; family Balneatricaceae; genus Marinobacterium_E. The sequence continues at coordinate 3,978 of JBFEXW010000158.1, forward strand.
GGCTTATCACCAACTGGTAAGCTCGTACAAAAAGGATCAGGATTCGGGTGAACAGTTTTTTCAAAGTAAGCGGCCTCCTTTCAGGCTAATGGTAGTCGTCCTTATACCAATTGCCAATCAGGAGGCGCTTCAGATGTTTCTAGCTTTCGAACTCAGGGTCGAGCTGCAGTGTTGTCAGCGTACGCTTACGTACGCTTCTGGCCAGTTCTGGATCGTCGATAAGAGATTCGCCCCAAGATGGTATCATCTCTTTCAGCTTCTCTTTCCAGTGAGCGTTGTTAAAACGTTTACCAAAGCAGTTCTCGATTAGCGATACCATGGTGCTGGCCGCGGTTGATGCCCCTGGTGATGCGCCAAGCAGTGCTGTCAGGCTGCAATCCGAAGCGGTAATCACTTCAGTACCGAATTCAAGTTTGCCTTTGGTTTCTGTACCGGGCTTGATGATCTGAACACGCTGACCAGCGTAGGATAGCTCCCAGTCGTTATCCTCAGCATCGGGGAAAAATTTTCGTAGAGATTCAACGCGCGAGCCATGAGTTTGCTTTACTTCGCTGATCAGATACTTAGTCAGATCCATATTGTTTTTCGCGACAGACATCATCGGGAGCAGGTTATTAGCGCTGATTGACATCGGCAGATCCATCAGTGATCCCTTTTTCAGGAACTTAGTAGTGAAGCCTGCAAATGGTCCGAATAACAGCGCTTTTTCGCCATTGATTACGCGAGTATCAAGGTGAGGAACTGACATTGGAGGTGCGCCGATAGGCGCCATACCATAAACCTTCGCAGCGTGGCGTTTTACAACCTCAGGGTTTTTGCAGATGAGCCATTGGCCGCTGACCGGAAATCCGCCGTAGCCTTCCCCTTCTGGGATATCAGCTTTCTGTAGCAGTGGCAGTGCGCCGCCGCCGGCACCGAGGAAGACAAACTTGGCTTTGTATATCTCTGTGTCAGGCTTGGCACTGTGCTTAAGTTTAACCTTCCATTCGCCGGTATCGAGTTTTTTCAGGTCGGTTACAGTGCGGCTCAGTAATAGCTCAAAGTTCTCTTTCAGTTCGAGATAGTTGACCAGATAACGTGCCAGTTCGCCGAAGTTAACATCAGAGCCATAACGAACACGTGTAGCTGCGACAGGTTCACCCGGCTCCCGGTCTGCCATTACCAGTGGCATCCACTGCGCGATTACGGCAGGGTCCTCGCTGTACTCCATCGCTTCAAACAGATGGTGCTGCTTCAGAGTTTCATAACGGGTTTTGAGGAACTGGACATTATCTTCACCCCAGACGAATGAGCAGTGCGGAGTGGGGTTAATAAATTTTTTGGGGAAGGGTAGAGCACCCTGTTCAACCAGATAGGACCAGAGTTGGAGACTGACTTCAAAAGCAGAGTTGATGTTGTAA
>JBFEXW010000159.1:0-5338 GCA_041562495.1 Marinobacterium sp.
TCGAACGTGCGACCGCCTGGTTCGTAGCCAGGTACTCTATCCAGCTGAGCTACGGGCGCGTAAAGATGATTGCAGCAGAAGATGGCGCGCCCGGCACGATTCGAACGTGCGACCGCCTGGTTCGTAGCCAGGTACTCTATCCAGCTGAGCTACGGGCGCTTAAAAAAGCTACTGCAAAAAGTTGAAGGATTGGCGCGCCCGGCACGATTCGAACGTGCGACCGCCTGGTTCGTAGCCAGGTACTCTATCCAGCTGAGCTACGGGCGCGCAAATGGCGGAGCGAGAGGGATTCGAACCCTCGATACGAGTTAACGTATACACCCTTAGCAGGGGTGCGCCTTCAGCCACTCGGCCACCGCTCCTCGACAACGGCGCGTATAGTACAAGAACCCTAATGAAAATTAAAGACTTAATTTAAAAACTTTATACTTCTTCGCTACTTTCGCTCTCGCGAAGAATACGCTGATAGATCTCTTCGCGATGAACACTAACGCTTTTAGGAGCATTTACACCCAGGCGCACCTGATTTCCCTTAACCCCCAGAACGGTAACTGTAATATCATCACCGATCATCAGTGTCTCACCTACACGTCGGGTTAGTATTAGCATAAAACAACTCCTAAAAATTCCGTTTATTCACCATCGATATGCATAGGGTACTCAGTTGGGGCAAGTTTCCATTCCCCGCCAACTGAGCTTAAACATATCTAAAAATCTAGCGTAAAGATAGATTCAACTGGGCGCTAACCCGCAACTGTATCGGTCTGATCCAGTTCAAATGCGGAATGCAGCGAGCGCACTGCAAGCTCCATATATTTCTCAGATATAACTACGGAGACTTTAATTTCCGAAGTAGAGATCATCTGAATATTGATATTTTCATTCGCCAGCGCATTGAACATCTTGCTGGCAACACCCGCATGAGAGCGCATACCAACACCAACAATTGAAACCTTAGCGATCTTGTTATCGCCAGTACACTCACGAGCACCCAGTTCTGACTTGATATTGTTCAGAATATCCAGCGCCTTGTTGTAGTCATTGCGATGAACAGTAAAGGTAAAGTCCGTAGTCTGATCCGCTGCAACATTCTGGACGATCATATCAACTTCGATATTCGCATCGCTGATAGAGCCCAGTATACGGGAAGCAACACCTGGAAGATCAGGCACGCCAAGAACAGTTAACTTCGCTTCATCACGGTTAAATGCAATACCAGAGATAACAGGATTTTCCACGTTGTCTTCATCCTCAGTTGTAATTAGTGTGCCACCACCATCTTGAAAGCTCGATAGCACACGTAGCGGAACCTTATATTTTCCCGCAAATTCGACCGAACGAATCTGCAACACCTTTGAACCGAGACTGGCCATCTCCAGCATCTCTTCAAAGGTAATCTTATCCAGTCGTCTAGCGCTCTCTACAACCCTAGGATCTGTAGTGTAAACGCCATCAACATCGGTATAGATCTGACACTCATCAGCCTTCAGAGCCGCTGCCAGCGCCACACCCGTAGTGTCCGAGCCACCACGGCCAAGCGTAGTGATATTTCCGTCACCATCCATCCCTTGGAAACCTGCGACAACAACTACTCTGCCAGCGTCCAGATCAGCACGCATACGATCTGTTTCGATATCTTCGATACGCGCTTTGGTATGAGCACTATCGGTGTGGATACGCACCTGAGCCCCCGTATAGGAGCAGGCATCCAGACCACGCGCCTTAAGGGCCATAGAGAGCAGCGATATAGTGACCTGCTCACCGGTCGATACCAGCACATCATATTCACGAGGATCGGGAGTTTCCTGGATCTGCTTTGCCAGATCAATGAGACGGTTGGTTTCACCGCTCATTGCAGAAACAACTACGACTATATCGTGACCCTGTTCACGAAAACGTTTTACCTTTTCAGCAACCGCTTCAATTCGCTCGACAGTTCCTACTGAGGTACCGCCATATTTTTGCACATATAACGCCATTGTCGATTCAATCCTGAGGCATTAAAAACTATAAAATTCAGACAGATGCACGAACCAGTTCGGCAACACTATCGATCGCAGCCGGTAGCGCCTTGATATCGGTACCGCCGCCCTGAGCCATATCCGGACGACCACCCCCCTTACCACCAAGCTGGGCAGCGAGGTTACGAATCAGATCACCTGCTTTAACTTTGTCTGTCAGATCCTTAGTCACACCCGCGACTAGGCTAACCTTGTCATCATCGGCAACCGCCAGTACAACCACACCGGATCCAAGTTTGTTTTTAAGCTGGTCGAGCATATCTCGCAGGGCTTTAGCTTCAACTCCCTCCACCCGGGTTGCCAGAACCTTAACACCACCAACCTCAACAACTTTTGACAGCAGTTCACCACTCTGAGCACTGGCCAGTTTAGCCGTCAGCCGTTCGATCTCTTTTTCAAGATTACGTGTACGCTCACCCAAGGCGCGATACTTATCAACCAATGTTTCGCGGCTGCCTTTAACCATTGCCGCCAACTCGGCAAGAATCGCATCGCCGGTATTAGCATAAGCAAGCGCTCCCTTACCCGTTACAGCTTCGATACGACGCACACCTGAGGCGATACCGCTCTCGAACACAATCTTCAGCATGCCGATATCACCAGTACGAGACGCGTGCGTTCCGCCGCAAAGCTCCATTGAGAATCCACCGCCCATCGTCAGTACGCGAACGCTGTCATCATACTTTTCACTAAAGAGTGCGGCTGCACCTTTAGCAATCGCCTCATCGACAGCCATAACCTCGGTGGTAACCTCGGAGTTTGATCGAATCTGATCATTCACGATCTGCTCAATCTGTTCCAGCTCTACTTCTGTTACCGCTTCAAAGTGTGAGAAGTCAAATCGTAGACGCTCCGCATTTACCAGTGAGCCTTTCTGCTGAACATGATCACCTAAAACCTGTTTCAGTGCAGCATGTAGCAGGTGAGTAGCCGAGTGATTTAACGCAGCAGCCTGACGCCGCTCTTTGTTGATTACTGCATTTACCTGATGACCAACTTCCAGCACACCTTCAGTTACCTCACCCTTATGCAGGTGGTTTTTACCATCCTTACTGCAGTCCTGAACAGCAAACGTTCCCTGATCCCAGAACAGTTCACCCGTATCGCCTACCTGACCACCGGACTCAGCGTAGAAAGGTGTGCGATCGAGCAGAACCAAACCAGACTGTCCCGCAGACAACTGATTTACTGATTCACCTTCAACATAGATTGCACGTACCACTGAACGATCTTCAGCATGCTCATAACCTGAGAAGCTGGTTTCCCCCTCAATATGCAGACGGTCATTATAATCGACACTGAACGATCCCGAAGCGCGAGCGCGCTCCCGTTGTGCCGCCATAGACGCTTCAAAACCATCCATATCCAGAGTCAGATCAAGTTCACGCGCAACATCAGCGGTCAGATCGACCGGGAATCCGTAGGTATCATAAAGCTTAAATACCGCCTCGCCAGGAATCACATTTCCATTAAGGCTGTCGATCTCTTCCTGCAGCAGCGCCAGACCTTTATCCAGTGTACGGGCGAACTGCTGCTCCTCCTTCAACAATACACGCTCAACCTGCTCCTGCATTTTTGAAAGTTCCGGATAGGCTTCCCCCATCTCTTTAACCAGCGGCGCAACCAGCCTGTAGAAGAAGGGCTCACTTGCCCCCAGCTTGTTACCGTGACGAATCGCTCGACGCATGATACGACGCAGCACATAGCCGCGCCCCTCATTTGAAGGTGTCACTCCATCCGTTATCAGGAAGGCACAGGAACGGATATGATCTGCTATAACGCGCAGAGACTTGCTGGCGCTATCGTCGGTACCAATGACTGCAGCGGCTGAATCAAGCAGATTCTGGAACAGATCAATTTCGTAGTTACTGTGCACACCCTGCATCACAGCAGCGATACGTTCCAGGCCCATACCGGTATCAATAGATGGGTTTTCGAGCGGAGTCATCTGACCATCGGCTGAGCGATTGTACTGCATGAAAACGACGTTCCAGATCTCAATATAACGATCGCCATCTTCATCCGGGCTTCCCGGAGGTCCGCCAGCCACGTCAGGACCGTGATCAAAGAAAATTTCAGTACAGGGACCACAGGGGCCGGTGTCACCCATCGCCCAGAAGTTATCTTCATCCAGACGGGAGAAGCGCTCAGGATCAACACCGATGGTCTCTTTCCAGATCTTCTCAGCTTCCTGGTCGCTATGGTGTACCGTAACCCACAGACGCTCTGTTGGAAGCCCCAATACTTCAGTCAAAAACTGCCACGCAAAGCGAATAGCATCCTCTTTAAAATAGTCACCAAAACTAAAGTTACCCAACATCTCAAAGAAGGTGTGATGACGCGCGGTATAGCCGACATTTTCCAGGTCATTATGCTTACCACCGGCACGCACACAGCGCTGAGACGTGGTCGCACGTGAATAGGCGCGTTTATCCGTTCCGAGGAACACATCTTTAAACTGAACCATACCCGCGTTGGTAAAGAGCAACGTAGCATCATTACCTGGGATCAATGGACTAGACGCAACCTCTTCATGGCCCTGCGACTTAAAGTAATCCAGAAAAGCGCGGCGTATCTCTGCACTGGTCATTTTTTTCATCACGTAAACCAACGTCCTGCAATCTGTTTCTGACACCGTAGAGCAAAAACAACTATACGGCCTGTAAAATGGCGCAACAGTATACACCTGTATGCTTTTTGATCGAATAGCTTAGTTTGAATCCAAGCTTAAATATGTAGAGAAATAGGTTAAGAAAGGAGGGGGCTATCAGAGAGTATCTTCGATCTGATTGGCAAAAGCGTAGTTAATATCATCATAGATAAATCCCCGACCTGCCAGATGTCGATAACGTTTAGCCTTCTCCTTTTCATCCTTTGCTGGGGACTGAGCATACTTTCTTCTGACATAGGCCAGCGCTTCTTCCCGACTATCCTGATCGACAAGCTCCTCTATCAACTCCGCCGACACCCCTTTTTGTTGCAGCTCGAATTGAACGCGACGCTTACCATAGCCCTGCTGCTGACGAGACCTCACAAAACCTTCTGCGAAACGGAGATCACTCTGATAACCCTGTTCAGCAAACTGATCCAGCAGGCGTTCAACTATACCACTGTCATCACAACGACTATTCAGCTTCTGCCGCAACTGCGCACGGCTATAATCACGTCGTGCCAGAAGATCAAAAAGGTATGACTTAACCTCAGCCTCTGACGCTAACTTTGCTCTGGCTTTGATAGCGAACACCTCTTGTCAGATATACAAAAGGGCTCCTAAGAGCCCTTTTGATCCAATACCGAATTAAAACTCTAACTCAGCA
>JBFEXW010000160.1:0-5331 GCA_041562495.1 Marinobacterium sp.
AACATCGATATCCTCGGCGATCTCTGCGATGGTCGCTGGTGAATAATCAACATAGGACAGGAACAGCTTACAGTGTTTAGCTCTGTCCCTGCCGACTATCAGTTCGACCTGTCTGATATCGATCGCGGAGGAATCGATATTCTGGCCAATCGCTTCAGATAATTCAGCCTCAACCGGCCACCACTTATTCAGCGCCTGTCGCAACTGATTCAGCACTACTGGCTTACCGATAAAACCATCCATTCCAACGGCCATACAACGATCTCTGTCCACCTGCAAGGAGTTGGCCGTTATCGCCAGAATCGGTATATGTTTCCCGAACTGCAGCTCCTCTTTCCTAATCCGTTTTACGAGCTCAAAGCCATCGAGCTCCGGCATAGAAACATCGGTGAGCATCATCGCATAATTGCCGGAACGCCATTTCTCCAGTGCGATAAGGCCGTTAACAGCAAACTCGACAGAGACACCCAGAAGCTTCATCTGCTGCTCCATCACCATCCGGTTAGCAACGTTATCTTCTGCTATCAGCAATTTACCCTGATAGCTGCGAACCTCTTCCTCAGATTCCGCAACTCTGTTCTGAATGAGTGTTATCTGCTCCGGCAGATCCTGGACCAGTTCGGCGTGCTGAAGTTCAAGTGTGAATACCGATCCGGCTCCAGATTGGCTCTGCACGTTCAGCTCACCCATCATTGATCTTGCCAGCTTGCGGCTGATCATCAGTCCGATGCCAGTACCTTCGATATCAGAATGGGACGCATCCAAACGCTCAAAGGGTTCAAATAACTGCTCCAGTTTTTCGGATGAAACGCCAATCCCGGTATCACGAACACTGATGCCAAAACGCCCGGAAGGGAGCTCTTTCGGTTCGACAAACACCTGACCCCGAGGATTATTATATTTAATAGCATTGGTCAGAAGATTGATAATCACCTGCTTAACGCGGATCTCATCGCCGTACACGGCAACGCCGGAAAAATCGGACGGGTTGTAGTGCAGCCGGATATCGCGCTTATCTGCCAGAGGTCTATTCATCTCGACACATACATCAAGCAGGTCCTGCAGGCGTATCGGACGCAGGCTGACCTCCAGTTTATCAGCCTCAATCTTGCCAAGATCCAGCAGATCATTAACCAAATCAAGCAGATGATTACCGGAGTTAAATATGGAGTTAATGTTGGTTTTCGAACTGTCCGACAGGGTCGAATCATGCTGTATAAGTTGCGACAGCCCAATTATGGCATTCAACGGTGTACGCAGTTCGTGACTCACCCGGGACAGAAAAACGGACTTGGCATTGCTGGCATGCTCAGCCTTATCGATGGCCGACTTCAACTGCCGCTCGATGTTACGCCAGTCAGAAATATCCTGAATAATCCCCCAGACCAACTGATTTCCAAACTTATCACTGGTCAGCACACCATAACTACGAACCGGCAGGATCTCACCCTCTTTGGTCTGATACTCCCGTTCATGTGGACCAAAATTCCCCGTTCTTTCCAACTCGTAGACTCTGTTGTCCTCTAACTGATCATTCGCCGCAGGCGTCAGATCTTTATAGGTTAGCCCTCTGAGTTCCTCCTCGGTATAGCCGGTCATCTTCTGGAATGACCGGTTACATCTGATAAATCGCCCCTCAGGATAACTCACCTGTACGATCCCTGTGGGGGACAGATTAACCAGAGCATTAAGCTTGGTTTCGCTATCGATCAGTTCCAGCTCCGCGTTCTTACGTACATCAACATCCTGCACAACGCCGCTCATTCGTATCGGCGTGCCCTGGTCGTCATAGAATACCGATCCCTTCTCCTGGAACCAGCGAACCGACCCATCAGCCATCACCGCACGGTGTTCAACCTCATACGGAACACCCTGCTCAACGCTGGCGGTGATCGCATCATTGATAAACTGTCGATCATCCGGATAGATCAGGCGCTGGAAAGTTTCATAATTGGCGTCAAGTTCGCCCTCCTGATAACCAAACAGGCTCGATACCTGATCATTCCAGTAAAGCTCATTAGTTTTCAGATCAAGGTCCCATACCCCGACCCTGGCACCTTTAGAAGCGATCGCAAAAAGCTCAGTCAGCCTTTTAACAGAGGCAGCTACGTTCTCAAGATAAGTAACGTCGGTACGAATCGAAATATAACGCTCCGGTTTTCCGGCGACATCCAGCAGCGGCAGTATCGTTGATGAAACCCAGTAAAAGCTGCCATCCTTTGCAAGATTACACACCTTACCATGCCAGACCTCGCCCCGACTGATGGTGCGCCACATATCCTGATAAAAGGCTGCATCGTGTTTGCCAGATTTGAGTATCCGATGATTACTGCCAATCAATTCATTCTGGGCGTAACCACTTAACTCACAGAACTTATCATTTGCATAGATGATGTTACCTTTTGCGTCTGCGATGGAAACGAGCGCGTGTAGATCCAGTGCCCGTTTCTGAAACTCAAGTTCTCGCGCTGCGGCGAGCAGTTCTTCATCTTTAAGCGAGACAAGCCGGTCTTTTTCCCGGGCAAGCCCTTTAATCTTTCGTTTATTCCGCGATGACAGGAGGAACAGCAGCACAAGTAACAATGCAACCAACAACACATTAAACGCCAGAGACGACATCACTCTGGACCTCAGACTCCGATACCCGCCCAGCGCCTCATCCCTGTTTACCTGAAACACAAACCAGATATCGGTAGCGGGGTCATACAACCAGCTACCAAAGACGCTGACCCCACGGTAATCCACATACTCGAGCCGTGTAATATCGCCTTTCCGTACAGAGCTGTTCAACGCGGTAATTTCCGGGGTCTCTGGTTTTCCCTGCGCTGCCAGAAACTCTGAAACCTCAAGCCCGGTTTGATCCGCATTCAGATAAGCATCCGCCACCGCACTTTGGAATCTTCCAATATTCAGCGAAAGACCGGTTTCACGCGATTGCTCAACCATAAAACGGCTCGGCGCCAGCATCCAGCCATGACCGGACAAAATGTAACTGGCACCAGACAGACTCACTTCGCCGATACGGGAAATCGCCCTGTAGAGATCCTCTCCACTGACTCTGGTAAGCAGAACCGCTACAACCTCACCCGGCTTTTCATAGACAGGAACAGCAAGAACACCCGCTTCACTGGTATCAGCTGGGAAAAAGGGAGAAACCGGCTCGGCTGATGAAACAAACGCAGGGTTACCTCGAAACGCCCGCTGCAGAAGTGCCATCTTTTCCGCATCCAGAGTCGCGGAAACCCTGCGCTTCATTGATGATCCTACACCAACCGATTTGCCATCAGGCGTAACCAGCATCAGTGAATCAAATCCCCTCAGGGCAAAGTTATCCTGATAGATCGTCTGAAAACGGAATGTAAGCTCTTCAGACAGATTTTTCTCACGCAATGTATCCTGCACAAAATCAACAACGTCCGGATAACGGGCATAACGTTGAAGATTTGTAGTACTGTGTGCAAACCACTCATAAAATTCATCAGAGATGTTATACAGGCTAGCCTCAGACGCCTTGCTGAAACGAGAGAGCAGAGAGTTATAGTCAGAGACCAGTGTGTTAACCGACCAGACCGCATTCGCGAACAACAGCAATAGAAGCAGAAAACCGATGATCAGATCGAATTTCCTGACATAGGCCTTTATCAGGTCCTTCATTTCACGGTCGCCCGCAGTGACCAATTACCGATCAAACTTTGAACTGCGCTGATTCGCCCAATCAGCGATCCACAACATAAAGTCATCACCAGATAACGGTTTGGAGATGAAGAAACCCTGAACCAGATCACAGCCAAGCTGATCGACCAGACGCCACTCCTCAATCGATTCGACACCTTCAGCGACGATTTTCATCCCCAGACTTTTTGCCAGATTTACGCTGGACTCCAGGATTACCCGCGCTGAGCGGTCAGATGGAGCCTCATTCACAAACTGCCGATCGATTTTAAGTTCGGAGAATGGAATTCTCTGTAACTGTTCCATTGATGAGTAACCCGTACCGAAATCATCAATCGACAGTTTAAAACGCTTCAGGCTTAACCGGGTCAGCACCTCCAGCGTCGATGAAAGCTTATTCATCAGGCGACTCTCTGTGATCTCCATGGTGATATCTGAGGGTTCAATATCGTAATGATCCAGCACTGAAGAGAGCAATTCAGGCCAGCGCAGATCTGTCAGGGTATCAACCGAAAAGTTTACTGCGACTGAAAGATGGTAACCCGATGCCTTCATACGAGAGGCGAACTCGACTGATTGCCTGAATATCAGTTTGGTTAGCGACGTGATCAGGCCATTCTCTTCTGCCAACGGAATGAACTGATCGGGCGTAATCATCCCCATCTCGGGATCCCGCCAACGAACCAGAGCTTCCACACCGGTGACCTCTTTCGTCACCATATCGATCTTGGGCTGGAAATAGGGGCAGATAATCTCATTGTCGATCGCTGCCTCGAGTTCCGCTACGGTTATTAACCGCCCTCCAACCTTCGCACTGGTTTTAGGATACGAGGAGATAACCCTTTTATCCCGACTGATCAGGTCAATCAACTCATCGCGTTTAACCGGCTTCTCGATACTGCCTAACACATGCAGCATATGCTCTTTCGCCAGCTTTTCGACCGAACTTAGAATCCGTTTCTCCTCACCACTCATCAGGATCAGCTTACCGGTATAATTTGCTTCAGCGATATGGCGAAGCAACTCAATGCCATCCATTGACGGCATATTGAGATCCAGCAGTATCAGGTCGACTTGGTGATTTCTGGTTTCCAGTAACCTGAGAGAATCTTCGCCTTCCGTCATCCCCACGATATGTTTGACGCCCATCTCCTCCAGCATCATCGTCAGGATCGTCAGCATCATCGGATCATCATCAATCAAAAGAATCCGATTTTCCCGCCAATCGGAAACGGAAGACCCGCAAGTGATCGCGGATTTTTTCAGATACTCATTAATCCACTGTTCGGCAGGGACAAATGCAGAAGCGAGTTGTTCGATCAGTTGATCTACACTGTCTAGTGCCTGGGTCTTAACAGCAACTTCCAGCTGTTCAGAAATTTGCCCAAAGGCTAAAGCACCCACAGCTCTGGCTGAAGACTTGATCCGATGGGCTTCCCTTTGGACCAGATCAAAATCCCCCTGAGTGGCAGATCTTCTCATCTCCACGATAACTTGAGGAATATTTGCAGCAAAGGCATCAAGGATCTCGCAAAGCTTAGATTCGCTGTCACCAATCTGGGACTTTAAGACTTTAATATCTAAGGGGTTGCTATACATACAAATAAGAACACCGAAAACCTATGAGCGGACGTTAACACAATCTACATAGCCCTTCAC
>JBFEXW010000161.1:0-5304 GCA_041562495.1 Marinobacterium sp.
AGGTGTTATCTCTTCTGGATTTGGTTTCGTTGGTCTGATGGATAAGCTGGGTATTGAGCGTCGAGCGCTGACGGCCGGTGAGAGTAAAGCGATGCTGGACCCTTTTCAGCCTTTGGGTGAGAAACAGAAAGCGTTCTGGCAGCAAGTGCTGAATACAACCCATCAGCAGTTTATTGAGCAGGTAAAACGCGGGCGTGGTGATCGGCTTTCGGATGACCCTTCTCTGTTTACCGGTCTGATCTGGACCGGCGAACAGGCTCTGCAACTGGGGCTTGTTGACGGCCTTGGAAGCGCAAGCCAGATTGCGCGAGAGAAACTTGGAGTTGATAAGCTGGTTGATTATACCACCAAGCCCAGCACGCTTGATCGGTTAGCTGAACGCCTCGGGCTGAGTATGGGTGCAGCGCTTGCTAACCAGATGGGCTTGACGCTTAATTTCAGTGAGCAGCTTCGTTAAGCCTGAATGAGCAGGGGGTTCACGCCCTCTGCTTTTAACATACCGGTGAGTTTTATTAGCGGGAGCCCAATCAGTGAGGTTGGGTCCTGCATCTCCATAGACTCGAACAGGGCGATACCCAGTCCTTCGCATTTGAAACTGCCAGCACAGTCCAGTGGCTGCTCATGCTCGATGTACCTCTGAATCTCCTGTGGTGTCAGGGAGCGGAACTGGACGCTGACGCGGTCAACGTCGAGCTGAATGTTTCCACTTGTGGTGTTGAGCAGGCAGAGGCTGGTAATAAACTCAACCCGATTCCCGCTGCACTGAGCTAGCTGTCTTTCTGCGCGCTCAACAGAGAGGGGTTTTCCCAGAATGACTTTATCCCGTACAGCGACTTGGTCACTGGCAATGATCAGATGTGCCGGGTATCGCTTTGCGACCTCTCTGGCTTTCGATTCAGCGAGCCGTAGAACCAGATCTTTAGCGGTTTCATTATTGATTTGTGATTCATCAATTTCAGGTGAGTATTGATCAAAGGATTTCACGATTCGACTCAGTAGTTCCCGCCGATATAGGGAGCTTGAGGCGAGCACTATAGGTAAGTGTGGTGTTTTCATGATCTATCAAAAATCCATATTGAGCATGTGGGTGAGTAATCGATATCAGGTTTTGATTTTGGTAAACTTCTTGCCGCAGGCTAATTAGAGTTTATAGCGATTAAACGGCTATTTTAACGCTAAAAAGTGCAGCTTTCCCTTTACACTGGCATGCTCAATACATAGAATTGCGCGCTTATGTCGTACGGCCCATTTCCTAAAAGAGTTGATCCCCGTAAATTAGCGGAGAGAGAAACTGAGCTCAAAGGTCAGATTGAACTTCAATCGATGCCTGAGCTTTGTAGTCTATTGGTTGACTCAGATGGCTACGCTGACGTTGAACTTCGCTTCGCGCTTGATGAACAGAAATTACGTACTGTTACAGGGCATGCTCGGGCAGAGGTCAGGCAGGAGTGTCAACGCTGTCTGGAACCCGTGTCAGTAGAATTAGAAGCTGAGTTTAATCTGGCAGTGGTGCTGAACGAAGAACAGGCTAAAAACCTGCCTCGTTATTATGATCCCTTGTTGATCGAAGACGATGTCGTGTTGGCTTCGCTGGTTGAGGAAGAGTTGATACTCAGCCTTCCGGCAGTCGCCTATCACGAAGATTGTTCGATACAGACCGCTTTTGGTGAGGTGGATGTGCCGGATGAGGTGGAGCAGGTTAAGCATGACAACCCATTTAGTGTCTTGGCGAACTTGAAGAAAGGTCGCTGAGTAGTTAGATCCAGGAGTTAACTAACCATGGCAGTACAGCAGAACAAAAAGTCTCGCTCACGTCGCGACATGCGTCGCTCACACGATGCGCTTGGCAACCCAACTTTGTCAGTAGAACAGACTACTGGTGAGACTCACCGTCGTCACCACGTAACTGCTGACGGTTTCTACCGCGGACGTCAGGTTGTTGCAGGTAAAGGCGAAGAGTAATTACTCATCGTGCAACAACTGAATTGCATCGCTGTTGATGCAATGGGCGGGGACTTCGGTCCCCGCGTTACTGTTAAAGCCTGTCAAAGTGCGCTCGCACGTCATCCTGACCTTCAGATCAAGCTGGTCGGCGATGAAGCCATTTTATCTCCCCTTGTTAGTTCATCAGTATCTGAACGGCTCTCTGTGGTTCATGCGTCTGAAGTGATCGAGTCTGATTGTCGTATCAGTCAGGTTCTGCGTGAAAAACGTGACAGTTCAATGCGGCGCAGTCTGAATCTGTTGCAGGAGGGAGAGGTCCAAGCGGTGGTCAGTGCCGGTAATACTGGTGCTTTGATGGCGTTGGGGCGTCGCACGCTGGGTACGCTGGAAGGTATCGACCGTCCGGCCATAACAGCCGCTGTTCCAACGCTTCATGGTCAGTGCCAGGTACTGGACCTAGGGGCAAATATTGATTGTTCGGCTGAGATGTTGTTTCAGTTTGCACTGCTTGGGTCTGCTTTTCTGCGAGCAGATGCGGGAATTGAAAGGCCACGACTGGGGTTGCTCAATATTGGAGCGGAGCAGAGCAAAGGGACCGAGACTCTGCGTCAGGCCTCAGAATTGCTCGAGTCACTCGAGGGTGTTGAATATATAGGCTTTGTCGAAGGTGATGCGCTCTTTGCGGGGCAGGCGGATCTGGTGGTCTGTGATGGCCTCACCGGAAATGTGGCGTTGAAAAGCAGTGAAGGGCTCGCGCGCCTTATTCGACAGAAGGTTCGCCGTAGTTTTAAACGCTCCCTCTATCGTAGGTTTCTGGCGCTACTTGCGACCCCGGTTCTCCGTGAGCTGCAGATGGAGCTGGACTCAGGGGCGAGAAATGGTGCTATTCTCTTAGGGTTGAATGGTCTGGTGGTCAAGAGTCATGGGGGGGCTTCCCTGCGCGATTTCGGCTTTGCTATCGACCATGCCTGTCAGGCGGTTCAGCGTGGAGTGCGTCAGCAGTTGGCCGCTGAAGTAGCTAAATACCTGCCCTGAACTTCCGATCTTTTCCGAATGATGTAAACTGAACCGTTTTAGTATCGCCTTTGGGTAGGCTTGATAAGTTTGAAGAGGAATGCATGTCTCAGTCACTTG
Source organism: Marinobacterium sp. (assembly GCA_041562495.1). GTDB lineage: Bacteria > Pseudomonadota > Gammaproteobacteria > Pseudomonadales > Balneatricaceae > Marinobacterium_E. The sequence continues at coordinate 3,079 of JBFEXW010000161.1, forward strand.
CGCTGGTTTTTCCGGGTCAGGGTTCTCAGCAGTTAGGTATGCTGGCCGATCTGGCAAGCGAATATCCCATTATAGAAGAAACCTTTTCTGAAGCTTCTGCTGCACTTGGTTATGATTTATGGAAGTTGATTCAGGAGGGGCCTGAAGCCGATCTCAACCGTACTGAAAATACTCAGCCTGCTCTGCTGGCTTCAAGTGTTGCGCTCTGGCGCCTTTGGGAACAGTTGGGCGGTCAGACACCGTCGGTTGTGGCGGGGCATAGTCTGGGGGAATACTCTGCGCTGGTTTGTGCTGGCGCAGTGGATTTTGCGGATGGTCTGAAGCTGGTTCGTCTCCGAGGTGAGCTGATGCAGGCGGCTGTCCCTGCTGGTACAGGCGCGATGGCTGCTATTCTGGGGCTGGATGATCAGTCTGTAATTGCCGCCTGTGAGTCTGCGGCTCAGGGTGAGGTGGTTTCGGCGGTCAACTTTAACTGCCCAGGTCAGGTTGTTGTTGCGGGCGAGAAGGATGCCGTAGCGCGGGCAATCATGGCTTGTAAAGAAACGGGTGCTAAACGAGCTGTTGAGCTTCCTGTATCTGTGCCTTCTCACTGTGCGCTGATGAAACCGGCGGCTGAGAAGCTGGGTGAGGCTCTGGAGTCTATAGATCTGCGTATGCCGAATATCAGTGTGGTGCATAACGTAACTGCAGCAGCGGCTCAGGATCTGGTTGAGTTGCGTAAACTGCTGGTTGAGCAGCTTTATAGCCCGGTTCGCTGGACTGAGTCAGTTCAGGCGATGCAGGCCAGAGGTGTAGAAGCTTGTATTGAGTGTGGACCAGGTAAGGTGCTTTCTGGATTGAATAAGAAAGTTGATCGAGCGCTGACCGTATTGAGTATTGGTGAGAGTGCGGGTCTTCAGAAAGCGATAGAAGAGTTTAAGGGTTAAGGAATCTCCTGATGAGTACAGAAAACAGAATCGCGTTGGTTACCGGCGCGACCCGGGGTATAGGTAAGGCGATTGCCGAAGCTTTGGCAACTCAGGGTGTTACCGTTGTAGGTACAGCGACCAGTGACAAGGGTGCGGCTGCGATCTCTGAGTATCTTGCAGCCGCAGGTAACGCAGGTAAAGGGATGGTGCTGGATGTCTCTTCGGCAGATTCCGTAGATCAGTTGCTGAAAGCTGTTCAGGATGAGTTTGGTGTAGTTCAGATTCTGGTTAATAACGCGGGTATCACCAAGGATAATCTGATGATGCGGATGAAGGATGATGAGTGGGACTCAGTACTCAATACCAATCTGACCTCTGTTTATCGTATGGTGAAAGGTGTTCTGCGAGGTATGACTAAGTCTCGCTGGGGACGTGTGGTCAGTGTCAGCTCCGTTGTTGCGTCTATGGGGAACGCTGGTCAGGCTAACTACGCCGCTGCCAAGTCGGGTATGGAGGGTTTTACCCGTGCACTGGCGCGTGAGGTGGGTAGTCGTGGCATTACAGCTAACTGTGTAGCGCCCGGATTTATTGATACTGATATGACAGCGGAGCTGCCAGAAGCGCATAAAGATATGCTTCAGTCTCAGATCTCGCTCGGACGCTTAGGGCGGCCGGAAGAGGTAGCCGCTGTGGTTGCGTTCCTCTGTTCGGAGGCTGGTGGATACGTGACAGGAGAGACTGTTCACGTTAATGGCGGTATGTACATGAGTTAAGCGGGACTAAAAGTTGTCCTCGTTGCGTGGTTATTCCAGTTTAGAGATTGTTTTTTTCGTTGGAATAAGCATAATTGCGCAACAGCTTTAAACAATCCTATCCCGGGCTTGTGCTATGGATAGTGATTTTAATAAAATCTCGAACTGCATCAGCGATGCGATGGGATTAAGAACACAATAGGAATCGATATGAGCAATATTGAAGATCGCGTTAAGAAGATTATCGCCGAACAGTTGGGTGTTAAAGAAGAAGAAGTGACTAACGAAGCATCCTTCGTAGAAGATCTTGGCGCTGACTCACTTGACACTGTAGAGCTGGTAATGGCGCTCGAAGAGGAATTCGAAACTGAGATTCCTGACGAAGAAGCTGAAAAGATCACTACCGTACAGCTTGCAATCGATTACGTGAACGCTCACCAGTAATCGAGCTTTATAATACGGTCGGAAAGCCGCAATTACTTTGAGTAGTTGCGGCTTTTCTTTTACTGCGTTCTGGAGGTTCTCTGATGACTCGTAAAAGGGTCGTAGTTACTGGTCTGGGGTTG
>JBFEXW010000162.1:0-5274 GCA_041562495.1 Marinobacterium sp.
TAGCCTTGAAGATATGAACCGCGTAATTAAGACATAAGTATCAAAACCTAAGTGCGAGAAGTTTTGTTATGGCAGTAGCTAACGCAAGAAAATCCAAGCCGACAAAGGTGATTACCTTTGCCTGGACCGGTAAAGATAAAAGCGGCAACATCAGCAAGGGCAAGATAGACGCAAAAGATCTGGCGGCGGCTAAGATTCTGCTTCGCAAACAGGGTATTAACCCACAAAAGATCGCCAAGGAAAGCATCTCGATCTTTAGTAATAGAGGGAAACCGATCAAACCGATCGATATCGCCTTTTTTACCCGCCAGATGGCTACCATGATGAAATCCGGGGTACCACTACTACAGGGGCTGGATATTGTCGCCGGTGGCGCTGAGAAAGATAAGCTGAAAAAGCTGATCTACGACATCAAAGCTGACGTAAACGGTGGTACAGACTTCTCGACAGCTCTATCAAAATTCCCTGAGTTTTTCGATGACCTATATTGCTCCTTGGTACATGCAGGTGAACAGTCTGGTTCTCTGGAAGCGATGCTGGACCGTATCGCGACCTATAAAGAGAAGATGGAGTCGCTTAAAGCCAAGATCAAGAAAGCTCTAACCTATCCTATAGCAGTTATAGTAGTGGGTGTTCTGGTCACCGCTATTCTGCTAGTAAAAGTGGTTCCGGTCTTTGAAGATGTGTTCTCGAGCTTTGGCGCTGATCTGCCTGCATTCACTATGTTTGTCGTTAATCTCTCCTACTGGGCACAGGACTGGTGGTTTGTCTTTCTGGTCGCCATTATCGCGAGTGTCTTCTCATTTAACCGGGCAATGCTTAAATCCGAAAAGTTCCATAATGCCGTGGATAGAGCGATGCTGAAGATACCGGTGATTGGGAATGTGCTTTATGAAGCAGCAATCGCCCGCTTCGCCCGCACACTGGCGACCACCTTCTCAGCCGGTGTGCCGCTGGTACAGGCACTTGAGTCCTGCGCTGGTGCTGCCGGTAACGTGGTGTTTCGTGAATCAATCTATCAGATCAGAAATGGGGTTTCATCGGGCCAATCGCTTACCAATGCGACCAATATGACCGGCGTCTATCCTCCGATGGTGGTTCAGATGATTGCGATCGGCGAAGAATCCGGTTCGCTTGACCATATGCTGGACAAGGTTGCGGAGTTTTATGAGGAGTCGGTCGATAATGCGGTCGATAACCTCTCCAGCCTGCTCGAACCGCTGATCATGGTAGTATTGGGTACACTGGTTGGCGGTCTGGTAGTCGCTATGTACCTGCCGATCTTCCAATTGGGTAACGTAGTGTAAGGACGCTTCGGTTTGTCAATTTATCTGGAGCCAGCATTAGCCTGGCCTCTCCTCGCTGTTTTCTCATTGATGGTGGGAAGCTTTCTGAATGTTGTGATTCTGCGTCTTCCTAAAATGATGGAGCGAGAGTGGCAGGAGGAGATTGCGGCACTCCAAGGCGAACAACTCGAATCACAGCGCTTTAATCTGGCGACCCCGGCATCCCGTTGCAATAACTGCGGTCATCAGATTCGCTGGTATGAAAATATTCCTGTAATTAGCTGGCTGTTACTTCGGGGGAAATGTTCATCCTGCGACACCTCAATCAGCGTTCGTTACCCTGCTGTCGAACTACTCACCGGTTTGATCGGTGCCTTTATCGGCTATCGTTATGGATTATCGATTGAAAGCGTCGGACTACTGATCTGCAGCTACCTACTGATCGCACTGACCGTTATCGACATCGATCATCAACTGCTACCCGATAAACTCACCTTACCGCTGCTTTGGCTGGGTTTGTTACTCAACTCACAGGAAAGCTATACCAGTCTCAGTTCAGCCGTTTGGGGCGCAGCGCTGGGTTACCTGTCACTCTGGTCCGTTTACTGGCTGTTTAAGCTGCTGACCGGCAAGGAGGGGATGGGCTATGGAGACTTTAAGCTGCTTGCCGCCATAGGCGCCTGGGGCGGGGTTTCCGTATTGCCGCTGACAATTCTATTATCCTCGGTTGTTGGTGTAGTGCTAACGCTGAGTCTATCTTTGCTAGGGCAGAGAGAGATGTCAAAGCCCCTGCCCTTTGGTCCCTATCTGGCGCTTGCAGGGTGGATCGCTCTGTTGTGGGGAGAGCAGATCAATAGCTGGTATCTGGGGATGCTGGTGTAGTCCCTGTGATTGCAGAATCTAAAATCGCGACCTGTTTCAGATCGACTCTAAATCAGCGTGATTCACAATATGACGGATATCAACCAAAAGGTAATAGGTGCTCGCCAGCGGTATATCTAACAGGCACAATTATAAAAATTAAACTTGAGTAATATCTGATGTACGAACTCCTGGAAGGTTTTACCAGCGGTGAAATTGCTGTTGGTCTGGGGCTGATTACCGGTCTGATCTTTGGCAGCTTTGCCCAACAGAGCCGTTTCTGTCTGCGCGCAGCCTGCGTCGAATTCTGGCGTAATAAGCCAGGGGCCAAGTTTGCGATCTGGCTGTTCACCTTCTCTACAGCGCTTATCCTCACCCAGGTGTTACTGGTCAACGGACAGCTTGAGAAATCGAGCATTCGCCAGTTAATCACGACCGGATCAATGTCAGGCGCCGTGATCGGCGGTACCCTTTTTGGTATTGGCATGATCCTGGCTCGAGGCTGTGCCAGCCGCCTGCTGGTTCTCTCTGGAACCGGCAACTTGCGAGCACTGGTTGCAGGTCTGGTAGTTACAATCATCTCTCAGGCGGCGTTACGAGGCGTACTTTCGCCTGCCCGAAATGAGATCTCCTCCTGGTGGCTAATCAGCCCTAGCTCACGAGATTTATCCAATTTTATGGCCAACTGGATGCCGCTGGCGCTTGGTATCCTGCTCTTTGTTGTGGCGTTGATACTTGCCAAACGCACTCAGGCTCGCCTCTGGTTTCAGTTTGGCGCAGTCGTCGTTGGTGCCAGCATTGCATTAGGCTGGGGACTAACCGCCTGGCATGCCGCAAACTCATTCGAAATTATTCCCGTAAAAAGTGTCAGCTTTACCGGCCCTTCAGCAGACACGTTGATGGGCCTGATCAATATGCCGGAGATCCCTCTGTCTTTTGATATCGGCATCGTAATGGGCGTTTTTGTCGGTAGTTTCCTCGCGGCCTGGCTGACGGGTGAGTTTCAGATTCAGAGCTTTACCGAGGAGACCGGCCTATCGCGCTATCTGATTGGCGCTTGCCTGATGGGGTTCGGTGGAATGCTGGCCGGCGGTTGCGCGGTAGGTGCAGGCGTCACCGGCGGTGCCGTAATGGCATTAACTGCCTGGACTGCACTCTTCTTCATGTGGCTTTCTGCAGGTATAACCGATCGCATACTCGACTATCGTCCCGCGACAGCCTAATCCATCTGATCTAAACTTGGAGTCATTCTATTAACAGCATAGATCAGAAATGCATGTGTCAATCTAAGCGACTTTCATCCGGGCTATTTTTTAAGCCAAATGCAAAGCTAATTGTGAGCCTGACGCTGATACTGCTGTCAGGCTGTTCACCAGTCAATCAACAACCTGTATCTGCTGAAGCGAGCTGCGATCCGCAACTGGCATCCTGTGTAGAGGTAGTCGATCACTCTCAGCCGCTGGTTGTAGAAAGCCCTCCCATCAGCCGCGAAGCTTTGATGGCACGTGTTGAAGAGCTTAAGCGCTGGCTGGCCTGGCAACGCGCAGTTGCGCTCGGAGAAACCAACGAACCGTTCGAGTCCCGCGACAAGCTTATCAGTGACGCACCGAAAGCGATGACAGAAGTTCATCTGGATGCAGAATCACGTCTGGCTGCAATTGAACAGCTTGCGGCTTCTGGTGCACTGGAGCAGGCGATCCAATTGATCGAGGAGCTGGTTAACGTTGAGCCCGAACGTCCTGAAAACCTGGTCCTCTATTCGGCTTTGCTGACGCGTACCGGAGAGTACGACCGGTCCATAGCTGTATTAGATCAGGCGATCCAACAGAACGCCCTGATACCCGAATACTACAATAACCAGGCGGTAAACTACGCAGCCAAAGGTGACCTCGGCAAAGCGATAGAGTTGCTGCAAACCGCTTTCTCGACACACCCAAGCTTTGCGCAGATTCAATTCAATCTGAAGCAACTCTATCAGGCGACAGCCCGTCGCGCCCTGTCACCTCTCGAAAAACCCGAGCCACCGGAACTCACACCTATAGAGTTACGTTTCGAACTGGTTGATCGCTCAGGTGTTTCACAAAATTAAGGAGTAAAAATGACCGACTGTCTGTTTTGTAAAATCCGTGACGGAGAGATCCCGGCTCAGATTATCTATCAGGATGAAGATGTCATCGCATTTAAAGATATTAATCCTGCCGCCCCTTTTCACGCACTGGTAGTACCCAAGAAACATATCTCGACGCTGAACGATGCCGACGATACCGACACTGCTCTGCTGGGTAAGATGCAGTTAGTCGCAGCAAAGATCGCTTCAACAGAAGGTTTTGCCGACGAGGGTTACCGAACTGTGATGAACTGCCGTGATAACGGCGGGCAGACGGTATACCACATTCATCTGCACCTGCTGGGTGGAAAAGCGATGGGTTGGCCGCCCTATCAGGACAGATTAAAAACGGCCTAACTGAACGTCTGCCTAAGGATTCAAAATGACCGCTGCGAGTGATGAGTTTTCACCACCCAAACATGATCAACTGGAATATTTCATCGAGCGAGCCCGTGTTGCCCGGCCGATCAGAACGGCGGTCATTCACCCTGTCGAAGCCAACAGCCTGGAAGGTGCAATACAGGCTGGCGAAGAGGGTCTTATCGAACCCATCTTAATTGGTCCTGAGCACCGTATTCGCGACGCCGCGGCGAAACTCAATCTGGACCTGAGCCGTTACCCGGTTATCAATGTCGAACACAGCCATCAGGCAGCAGAGATGGCCTGTGAGATCGTACGCTGTGGCGAAGCTGAAGCGTTAATGAAAGGCTCTCTAAGCACCTCAGAGGTGCTGCATGCTGCACTGCATAAAAAGTTTGGCCTGCGCACCGAACGGCGCCTTAGCCACCTTTTCGTATTTGATATACCCAACTACCATAAGCCGCTGATCATCACTGATGCAGCTATCAATATCGCACCAGATCTGATGGCTAAAAAAGATATCGTGCAGAACGCTATCGATTTCTGTCACGCGATTGGCAATACCACGCCGAAGATCGCGATTCTGTCGGGGTCGGCGATCCCCTCATGGATCACCATGTGCACGCCGTCCGTGATGTCGTCCTGCATCTTCAGGCCCCA
>JBFEXW010000163.1:0-5265 GCA_041562495.1 Marinobacterium sp.
ATGAATCTTATCGGCCATGATGGTCGTTGGATTATGGTCGACTGCGGTGTCACCTTTGATGAGCCACTCTCTGCAGACTCAGACCGCACCTTTCCGGTCGTTTCAGCGGATCCCCGCTTTATCAGTGCTCAGCGAGAGCGGCTACAGGCGATTATCATCACCCATGGTCATGAGGATCATCTGGGAGCCTTACCTTACCTCTGGCCAAGACTCGGCGTGCCTGTTTACGCGACGCCCTTTGCGGCAGAGATGCTGAGGCGCAAGTTTGCTCAGCAGCGTCTGGACGAGCGTGTGCGGATTATCGAGATCAGTCCGGGCGAATCATTCAGCGTTGATCCGTTCAGTCTGAAATTTTTACCGATTACACACTCCATACCTGAGGCACAGGCGCTACTGGTGGAAACGCCCGCCGGTAATCTTTTTCATACCGCTGACTGGAAGATAGATGCTAAGCCGGTGCTGGGTGAACCCTTTGACCAGCAGCAGTTTGCGCAACTGGCCCGGTCTGATATCCGCGCCATGCTCTGTGATTCCACCAATGCACTGAAAGCAGGAAGTTCAGAGTCTGAGTCGCTCTGTTATCGGGGGCTGCTTAAACAGGTTGAGTGTGCTGAGGGGCGCGTGGTTGTCAGTTGCTTCAGCAGTAATTTGGCGCGATTGATCAGTATTGCGCGAGTGGCTCAGGCAACCGGGCGCTACTTCTCGTTTCTGGGACGTTCGTTGCGGAATATCTATTCGGTGGCTCAGGTGACAGGCTACTGGCCGTCGGATCTGGTTCCTGTCGATGAACAAAATATCGGCTATCTGCCACCTGAAGAGGTATTGGCGATTGCAACCGGAAGTCAGGGAGAACTGCGCAGTGCACTTAACCGTCTGGCGCTGGATGAGTATCCCGCGCTTGAGCTGGAACGCGGTGATAGGGTGATCCTCAGCTCCTTTCTGATACCGGGTAATGAGCAGCTTGTTGAGCGGATGCTTGATCGATTCAGGATTCGTGGAATCGGTGTAATAGAATCCGCTGCTACAGAGATTCCGATCCATGCATCTGGGCACCCCTGTCAGGCGGAGCTGGCGCAGATGTATGCTTGGGTACAGCCTCAGATCGCAGTACCACTGCACGGCGAACCTGAACATATGCACAGAAATGCGCAGATCGCTAAGGCGCAATCTGTCCCTGTACAACTGACGGGCCTGAATGGTGATCTGTTCGAGCTGGCGCCCGGAGCGCGGGTGCACTTTAACTGCATTGAGACGGGACGGATTGCGTTGAATGCCAGATAACATCGGTACCGATCCGATTTATCCATCTGCTCGTTTTTCCGCTAGACTGATAACATATTTAGAGTAGGGAATTGGACTTTGCGAAAAGAGTTTGATGCGATTCGCGAAATACTGTTGCGCGGGGCTCGTCAGGTTAAACTGACTGAGTTATGGCAGGGTATACATCAGCAGTTGGCCGTAGGAACTCTGACTTATAAGGGCACGATCTCATTTACTGAGGATGAGAAGAGTCTGCTGCGACAATGGATTAAAGATTGTACCGGTGTGGATCCGCTTGAGCGCGAACACTTGCCAGCGGCAAAAGTAGAAACCAGCCCGGAAGTTTTCCAGAAAGCGACTCCGCGTGCCGTATTTGGACGTATGCTGCGTCTGGCTCGTGATGGGGGTGGACCGATACAGATCGGTAAGAGCACTGCCGTTGTTCCTGAGGGAGCGATTCTGAGTGTCGAACCGGAATATCTCAATCTACAGCAGGAGAAGATCCTTGTTGTAGATAATGGCAAGCTGGTGCGGGACTGGTATCGCATCAAACTGCCGGAGGAACTTCAGGGCGCTTTGATCGTATTTCGGGGGCAGCAACGCGATGCGCTGGCATTGCTGAGCGTTATCGATGAGGGGCAGCCGCAGCTAAATGTCGGATTTTATGACTTTGATCCGGAAGGTCTGAAACTCGCTCTGCTGGCGGAACATGATGCTATTCTGGTACCCGCGCGCTGGACGGAGATGCTCGCCTCAGACCCCTTCTATGAACGCTATAATCAGCCGGAGCGCTTTATTAGCCAGATAGATGCATTGCTCTATCTGCAGGGTGAACGCAGTGAGCGAATTACCTCTCTGCTTCGACATATGAAAGCCAACAAAATCGCACTGATGCAGGAGCATCTCGTCTCCGAGCAAGAACCGCTGCAACTTATCTATCTGCGTTGAATTGATGATCTATGTGTCTAGTTGCAGTTAACTGGCGACCTGCTGCCGATTATCCACTGCTTTTAATTGCCAATCGGGATGAGTTCCGTGAGCGCCCCGCCGCGCCGATGCACTGGTGGCAGAAACCCGAAATGCTTGCCGGTCAGGATCTGAGAGCCGGTGGTACCTGGTTTGCTATCGATCCACAGGGACGATTTGCGATGGTAACCAATATTCGCCCCGGCTATGTTGGCAAAACGGCAGAACTGAGTCGCGGTGAGTTGCCGCTCAGGTTTATCGAGTCTGGTGCTTCAATCTCAGAGTTTCATGCTGAATTAGTTACAGATATTGGACGCTATGGTGGTTTCAATATGTTGTTGGGAGAGCCTGGTGCGTTATTCTGGTTCAGTTCAGATCACCCTGAAGGGAGCTGGGTCAGGCCCGGTATTCATGCATTGTGTAATGATGCCTGGAACACGCCCTGGCCAAAAACCAGTCTTGCCATCGAACAGATGAAAGATGAGTCAGCGCGTTTTGAACTGGGTGATCTCAGTGCTGATATCCTCAACAGTACAGTGCAATTTTCCGATGTGCTTTTACCCGAAACTGGATTAAGCTTGGAAAAAGAGCGGATGTTATCTGCGCAGATGATTCTCGGCCCTGACTATGGTACACGTAGCCGAACCTGGTTGCGGATGCGCGCTGATGGCCATATATGGGTGAATGAAGCTCAGTATAGTGAACAGGGCGAACAGCTTTCGTTGAAATCCTTTGACTGGTCTCGTTAATCTGAGGGCGGTATTTATGTTTGGAATTATAGACTTAACCACTTTTATTGTTGGTACGATTATTATCATTCTGATGCCTGGGCCGAACTCGCTCTATGTGATGAGCGTTGCGGCGAAGCGGGGTGTTAAACCGGGTTTTGCCGGCGCGTTCGGGATTGCTGTAGGCGATGCGCTGCTGATGGTGGCATCGGTTGCGGGTGTTGCGTCGCTGATTCATGCGGAACCACTGCTCTTTATGGCACTGAAATATGCCGGTGCGGGTTATCTGTTCTGGCTGGGACTCGGACTGCTGCGTTCGGTGTTCCATAAGGCTCCTGAAGCACAGGAAACAATTGAGGTTCCAACCGATAGCCGCCATCCGTTTAAGGTGGCGCTGATGATCAGTCTGTTGAATCCCAAGGCGATTCTATTTTTTGTCGCGTTCTTTATACAGTTTGTGGACCCGGGCTACGCTAACCCCTCATTGTCGTTTCTGATATTGGGAACTATTGTGGAGTTTTTCAGTCAGGTCTATCTCGCTTCTGTGATTCTGCTTGCTGTGTATTTCAAGAATATGCTGAGCACGCGCAGCGGGCTGGCGAAATGGTCAAAGTTTGGCGCAGGTTCTGCATTTATCGGTTTTGGTGCCAAGATAGCGTTGTCCTCTTAACCGGCCAGTAACAATAAAAGGGGCCTGAGCCGTATGCAGTTGCTTGATGGGAAAATGGCACAGTTCATCGATCAGATGAACGTACTGATGGCGACAAATTCGGATGAAGCGGTGATTCTGCAGCAGGGCGGTCACTACCTTGCGCATCTCGTTGCTGAGGACAACTAGTTACCTGAAACCTGTACGGTGCCACATCCTGACTATTACCAACAGTATCTGCTTTATTGTGATCCCGAACAGCGATTTTCTGTTGTCAGCTTTGTCTGGGGGCCGGGGCAGAAAACCCCGATTCATGATCATACGGTCTGGGGGCTGATCGGCATGTTGCGCGGAGCCGAGGTCGAGCAGAGCTATGCTCGGCATGAGGGCTCTCTGATAGCAGGGGATACGCATCGACTCAATCCAGGTGATGTGGGATGGGTCTCCCCCACCATTGGAGATGTGCATCAGGTCTCTAATGCTCTGGCTGATCAGGTTTCGATCAGTATTCATGTCTACGGCGCCGATATCGGTAAAGTCAATCGCCATGTGTATAGTGATACAGGCGAGATCAAATCCTTTATCTCGGGCTATACCAACACACAACTGCCTGATTTCGCCTGAGGTCTGTTAATCAGTTGTCGCGCGGCTCTGTTCGCGGCCCCGGATGTAGGAGAACGCCTGGGTTCGTGACAGCCTGTACTGGCTGGGCGACACGCCTAACTGCTTACGAAATATCCGGGAAAAGTAGTAAGCATCTTCATAACCAACTGCGTATGCGACTTCGGCTATCCGGTTGTCGGTGGTGTCCAGCAGATGACATGCACGTTCAATTTTTAGCTGGATAAACCGGTTGATCGGTGTGGTGCCTGTTATCTCCTTATAGCGTTTTACAAAATGGTACTTGGAGAGGTTGGCACTACTCGCCAGAGTGTCCAGATCCAGTTTCTCATGTACGTGCGCCTGCATCAGAGAATGGATCTGCTCCAGTTGCATTCCATCACGCTGCTCTTTGAGGTCTGCCAGAGGGCGAAGCAGCGCAATATGAGCCAGTATCTGCCGCAGTTGATTGGCCGAGAAGATATGAGTCTTCATATCCTGAGCGGAGTTTCGTACCTCTAACAGTGATTCGAAATCAGCCGTTAACTGGGCATGTACACCAATGTTCTGCAGCAGGTAGGCGCGCTTTTCACCCGGGGATCTTAAATGCTGTGTAAAGGCTGCAGCCTGAGCACCGTGAAAGTGTACCCAGTAGATCGTCCAGGGGTGGTCAGTATCAGCCTGGTAGCTATGGGGTACATTTTCAGGAATCAGAAGAATGTCGCCCTGCGTAACCTCTGCTGTATTCCCGTCTATCTGTATAACGCCTCTATCCGAAAGGCAGTAGATCAGCAGGTAATCATCGTGCTGAAAACGCTCCATTTTGTGCTGGGCCGCTCGGCTGTCATAGCCGGTTGCGAGGGGATACAGATCCCTGCTGAGCGTGTTTTCGGCCAGTGCAGATGTGATGCGCTTCGGAATCAGATAACGGATACTTTCGGGTGGCAAAGGCCAGTTTGAGGGGCGGCTCACGCTGGCCTCCTATTAGACTAAGGAATCAATGTTGATCACAATATAGTCCATCAATAGAGCAAGATTATCAATCCTGTCAGTCAACCTGCG
>JBFEXW010000164.1:0-5246 GCA_041562495.1 Marinobacterium sp.
AGAGTGCTATCGGGTCAATCTGATGTTGCCAAATCACCCTTATCCACCCAGCAGGAGGTTAATAACCAGAAAGCGACCACCAATTATAAGAAGGAAAAGAGCAAATATCTTTTTGAGCAGATGCTGAGGCAGGGTATGCGCCAGCTTGGCACCCACTTTAGCAAACTGGGAACTCGCCACTGAGATACCTATAAAAGCCGGCAGATAGATATAGCCCAAACTCCACTCCGGCATTCCAGTCGCCTCCTGACCACGCCAGATCCAGGCCATCGCACTCACCACCGCAATTGGCAGCCCACAAGCTGCCGACGTTCCCACTGATTCGCGCACAGAGATACCACGCGCAGACAGGTAGGGTACCGTCAGCGTCCCGCCACCAATACCAAAGATGGATGATGCGCCACCGATTACCAGACCAGCACCGCCTAACTCCGGTTTACCAATTGCCTCGCCGCTTGCACCCTGTTTAGGCTTGATATCAAATGCCATCTGAATCGCAACCAGACAGGCAAAGACACCGAAAATAGTCTGCAGATGTTCACCGGACAGACTACCAGCGATGGCCACGCCAACCAGTGCACCAAAGGCGATACCGACTGCAAGGGGCTTAAACAGATCCCAGCGCACACCACCACGACCATGATGAGCTCGGACCGAGCTGATTGAAGTAATTGCGATAGTTGCCAGCGACGTCGCGACGGCTGAATGTGTCAGAACCTCAACAGGCACATTCTGAATACCAAAACTGAAGATCAGTACCGGCACGATCAACAGACCACCACCAATTCCAAACAGGCCTGCTAACACGCCAGCGACAGCACCTAGCGCAAGGTAAAGGAAAAAGAGCTCAAGCATTATTATCGGTCTCCGGGAAGCTCTGGACGAGTAAGCTGCATCAAACCATATGATTGCAGCGTTGAACGCAGTGCCGTATGGATATCGTCGGCATCATCCATATGCAGCACACGCGCTAAAAGAGATAATGCGTCCTTGTAACTGACGCTTCGAATTGCCAATTTTACTTTCGGCAGGTTGTTGGAGTTCATCGAAAGAATGTCGTACCCCATCGCCATCAGCAGCAATGCACCACCGGGATCGGCCGCCATTTCACCACAGATAGATACCTGTTTTTTACATTTTCGGGCGGTCTGCGCAATGTTATAGAGCGCACTGAGCACCGATGGGTGATAGGAGGCGTAGAGCCCCGCCACCCTTGGATTATTGCGATCTACCGCTAACAGATACTGCGTCAAGTCGTTAGACCCTACCGATATAAAATCAACCAGATTGGCAAATCTGGAGATCTGATAAACCGCAGCAGGAACCTCAATCATAATCCCCACAGGAGGCTTCCTGATACTAAGCCCCTCCTCAATCAATTCGTTGTACGCCTGATCAATCTGCGTTAGCGCTGTCTCAACCTCATGAACACTGGTTACCATTGGCAACATAATTCTCAGATTATCGAGCCCCTCGGAAGCGCGTAGCATCGCGCGCACCTGCACCAGAAATATCTCCGGATGATCCAGAGTTACGCGAATCCCGCGCCAGCCGAGAAAGGGGTTATCCTCTTCGATGGGGAAGTAGGAGAGCGCTTTGTCACCACCAATATCCAGGGTACGCATGGTAACCGTACGTGGTGAGAACAGTTCAAGCTGCCGTCTGTAGGTCTCCGCCTGCTCCTGCTCACTGGGGAAGAAATCCCTGACCATAAACGGGATCTCGGTACGGTAGAGACCGATCCCCTCAGCACCGCGGTCAAGAGAGCGTTCAACATCTGCTGTCAGTCCAGTATTCACCCAGAGCGGCATAATATGCCCATCTGTCGTCTGCGCTGGCAGCTCTTTCAATGACTCAAGACCTGCGGCGATCGCTTTCTCTTCTGCAACGATACCCCGGTAGGCCTTCAGCAGATCATCATCGGGGTCTACAAAAACACGACCGGAGTAACCGTCGATAATGACGCAGCGCCCCTCCAGCTTGGTATAGGGAAGATCCACCGCTCCCATAATCGTCGGGATTCCCATTGAACGCGCCAGAATCGCCGCATGAGAAGTACCTGACCCGCTAACGGAAACCAGCCCCGCAAGTTTATCCTCGGGCACCATCCCGAGCATCGCAGGGGATAGATCATCAGCTACCAGAATAGTGTTATCCGGGTAATCCTCTTCGTGCCCCAGATCACCCTCCTGCAAACAGGTCAGGATACGGCGCCCAAGATCGCGGATATCGGTAGCACGTTCACGCAGATAGGGATCCTCCATCATGGAGAACTCCCGTACATGGGACTGGATCACATTGCGCAACGCGCCCTGCGCCCAGTTGCCCTCCTGAATCTGAGCACGAATCTCGCCAGCGAGCGCATTGTCATCCAGCATTCTGAGATAGACTTCGAACAGCGCCTGCTCTTCATTCCTCAAACGTGTCGCAAGATTGTCTGAGATATTACGAATATCCTGACGAACCGTCTCAAGCGCAACATTGAACTTCTCCAGCTCACCATCAATATCGGTTGTCTGCCGATCAGGCACACCACCAAGATCAGCGGGCAAGGTAGCAGCCTTCACCTCACCAATAGCGACACCCTGACTGCCGGCAACGCCAGTAAAAAAGCGATTTGCGGCTTTCTTCTCAGTCTTCGCTGCAGTGGCGTTGAGATTTATTGAACCGGTCGCTTCAGCATGTGCGATAACTGCCGCCAACTGAGCAGACAGAGTGACCATAAAGGCCTCTTCCGACTCATCGAAACGGCGCACATCTCGCTGCTGTACGACAAGAACCCCAAATACTTTTCGCTGATGAATGATCGGCACACCCAGAAAAGCGTGATACCGCTCTTCACCTGTCGATTTAAAGTAGTGAAACGCAGGATGAACAGTCGCATCTTCCAGATTGATCGGCTCTGCACGCGTACCAACCAGGCCAACCACACCCTCTGTTGGCGACAGACTCACCTCGCCAATGGCACTTTTATTCAAACCTTCAGTAGCGCGAAGAACATATCGCTGGGTTGTCTGATCCAGCAGATAGATAGAGGAAACTTCCGTGTTCATTGCAGCCCGAATGCGTACTACAGCAAGCTCCAGCGCAGACTCAAGATCTGGTGCTGTAGAAACCTCCTGCACTATTTGCCGCAATCGCGCCAAAACGCTCATAGACTCTCCCTAAAAATATCTGCTTTAACCGGTTCTTTTTATCACCTTGGTCAACCTCGGCGAAAGCTCTCGCATCGCCTTACGGTAGACCTCACGCTTAAACGATACCACCTGCCCCAGTGGATACCAGTAACTCACCCATCTCCAGCCATCAAACTCTGGCTGATCACAGCAGTCGATCTTAACCGCATTATCCGCGCTGAGCATCTTCAGCAGAAACCACTTCTGCTTCTGCCCTATACAGATCGGGTGTGAATGACGCCGAATCATTCGTTTGGGAAGACGGTAGCGTAACCAGCCGCGTGTAACCCCCAGAACTTCAACATCAGCAGGCCCAAGACCTACCTCCTCGTTCAGTTCCCGATACATCGCCTGTTCAGCTGATTCGTCGGATTTAATGCCCCCCTGAGGGAATTGCCAAGCATCCTGCCCACACCGTCTTGCCCAAAGAACCTGACCCAGCGAGTTAACCAGAATGATTCCCACATTCGGCCTGAACCCATCTGAATCGATCACCTGATTTTCCTTAACGTAAAATAGTATTAACGGATATTGTTCCACAGATAGCTGTTTTGGCAAGTATTCCTTTTCTCAGAGCCGGTGCAGGTCCTCTTTACCTGAAGAGATTTGAAATAAGTTGATCGCATTCGGGCAAATCTGCTGATCAGGGCACTTGACAGCGTTGCGTCACTACTTATGCTGGCACCTCTGAAAAACCTGTTAGATGGATACGCCGGTGGCTATAGCGATTTTTGACCTCGATAACACCCTGCTAAATGGCGACAGTGATCATGCCTGGGGGGTTTTTCTCTGCCGCAAAGGCATAGTTGACGCAGATCTCTATCGCGCCATGAACAACCGATTCTATGAACTTTATAAATTGGGTCGAATGGATATTTATGAGTTCCTGAATTTTGCGCTAAGGCCACTGGCCGAGAACCGACCGGAGGAGCTAAACGCCTGGCATAAGGAGTTCATGCGGGATGTCATTGAACCGATGATGCTACCCAAAGCGCAATCGTTAATTCAAAGCCACCGCAATGCTGGCGATCTGATTATGATCATCACGGCAACCAACCGCTTTGTTACCGGACCGATTGGCGAACGTCTGGGCGTCGACGTGATGCTGGCAACAGAGCCCGAAATAAAAGAGGGACGTTACACAGGACAGGTCGAAGGCGTTCCCTGCTATCAGGAGGGCAAGGTCAAGCGACTCAACAACTGGCTGGAAAAGAACAGTGCCGATATGACCGGAAGCAGCTTCTACAGCGACTCGATTAACGACCTTCCACTACTGGAACTGGTCGACAAACCTGTCGCCGTAAACCCAGATGATAAACTCAACGAGATCGCGCTGGAACGTGGCTGGCCGGTTCTGGATTTGAGAGGTTAAGACGCTGCTGGAACCACCTGCTAAGCAGGTGGTTAAGGAAAACCATCATATGTCACGACCTCTTCGAGATCGCTCCTACAGCCAGGAGCTTAGATAGCTACTTTGGTATTTTTAAGCGTTTTGTTAAGTTCCCGCATAACATCGCTGCGGGTAATCACGCCAACAAAACGCCCCTGATCACAAACCGGATAGATCTTCGGCTTGCCGTTTTCCATACGTTCAGCCAGCTGCAGCACCGAATCGCTGGCCGCCACTGACAGCACCTCCGAGTGCATGATATCAGCGACTGAAGTCCGGCTATCGAGATAGTAGCTGCTGGAGATCAGGTAACTCAGGCAGTCATGCTCAGACAGGAAGCCAACCAGCTTATTGTCCTGATCAACTACTGGCAGACCGTGGTGATGAGACCCCAGAATACGATCAACCGCTTCAGCAAGAGACATCTCTTTACGCAAAGCAACAATTGATGAGTCCATCAGGTCACCCACTTGTTTCTGTGAAAACATTCACACCTCCCGGGCAGATAATTTCTATTATGTTGGAATTCTGGCAGAGCCGATCAAATTTTGCGAGCAGCGCAGATCAATAAAACTGCATTAAAGACGGTACTGCCAGACATTGGTCACCACCTACGACGCTGATGCTTCCAACAAAAGCGCAGAGCTGATTACTCATTGGCCAGAAGCCGAACAAAGAAC